>DXDP01000049.1 GCA_019115445.1 Candidatus Nocardiopsis merdipullorum | reverse complement strand
CCAGGGTGGGGCGAGCGACGACGGAGGAAACGGCCGCGGTGTCATCGACATCCACACCGTTGGTCAACATCCACCACGTCAGGGCCCGGTACATCGCTCCGGTGTCCAGGTACTGCAGACCCAACGCCTTGGCCACACCCTTGGAGGTGCTCGACTTGCCCGATCCGGAAGGTCCGTCGATCGCCACGACGACGCCTTCGGTGTTGCCTTGCGCGTTCACTGCTGTTGACTCCCCCTGATGGTGGAAACGGATTCGCCACAGAGTACCCGCGCGCATCGCGTGTTCGAACCCGCTCAACGGCCGGGGTGCACGGACCAACCGTCGGCGGACAGGGCACGGGCAAGGCTCCCCTCTGCCTCGGGCAGCACGAAGAGGGAGGCCACCCCCAGGGGCAGACCCGGGGTGTGTTCGATACGCACGTCCTCGATGTTGACCCCGGCGTCGGCAGCCGCTGCGAACAAGCGCCCCAGGGAGCCGGGTTCGTCGGGAACGACCACCGGCAGGACCGTGTACGCGGGCCGCTGTACCGCCCCGTGCTTGCCGGGGATGCGTGCCTGTCCGGAGCGGCCGCGTTCCATCAGGTCACGTACCGGTTCCAGGGCAGCTTCCCCGGTCTTGCCCACCGACCGCAGTGCCTCAGCCGTGGCCGTCAACTCCTCGGCCATCTCGCTCAGTACCTGGGCGACGGGGGTCGCGTTGTGGGAAAGGATCGCTGTCCACAGGTGTGGGTCACCCGCCGCCACCCGCGTGACGTCGCGCACGCCCTGACCGGCCAGGGTCATGGCGGCCTCGTCACCGTTCAGCAGCCGTGCGGCCACGGTGGAGGCGGCCACGTGCGGTGCGTGGGAGACCAGTGCAACAGCTCGGTCGTGAGCCTTGGCGTCCAGGACCAGAGGATCGGCACCGCACAGATGGGCGATCTCGGTCACCGCGGCGATCGCACCGGGGTCGGCCTTGCCGGTCGGACACAGTGCCCAGGCCCGACCCAGGAACAGGTCGGCGCGGGCCGCGCCCGGCCCGTGCTTCTCCCGGCCACCCATGGGGTGACCGGGTACGAACGTGGCCAGATCACAGCCCAACTCCTCGGCGCCCTCGACCACCCGCACCTTGACGCTGGAGACGTCTGTGTACACCTGGGCGACACCGCGGTCCTGCAGCTCTTGCAACACCTGGGGAACCACCTCGGGTGGGGCGGCCACGACCGCCACGTCCGCAGGGGGTTCTTCCTCGGCGTCGTCAAGAGGTCTGCCCGCACCCAGGTCGTAGGCCATCCGCATCGACGCCTTGTCCGGGTCGGACAGCAGCACGTCCACACCGCGGTTGCGCAGTGCCAGCGCCACGGACGTCCCCACGAGTCCGGTCCCCACGACCGCCACCCGTTCCACACGAGGCCGGTGTTCCCCTGCCCCGTCGGGGTTTTCCGTGCTCACCGCTGCTCTCCCGACCTCGACATGCCTTGTTCCTTCAGCCTATGGGTATGCGCGAAATGCTTACTGGGCGATGTCCAGGCGCAGCGCCTGGGCGCCACGCAGGTACACGTGCTGGATCTGTGTTCGTGGTCGATCTGTCTCCACGTGCGCCATCAACCGCACCACTCTGGGCAGGGCGTGGGGCACCGAGATCTCCGTCGAACACATCAACGGCACGTCGGCAAAGCCGAGCTCACGCGCGGCCAACGCCGGGAACTCACTGGTCAGATCAGGTGTGGCGGTGAACAGCACACTGATCACGTCGTCAGTGGTCAACTCGTTGCGCCGCATCACCTCCGCGACCAGCTCGGCCGTGGCCTCCAGCACCTGCTCGCGTTCGTCCGCGTCGACCTGTACCGCACCGCGGATGGCCCGTACCGCCACGTTCGCTCCTGCCTTGTCCTTGATCGTGCTTGTCGTTTCGGAAAAAGAAGGGGGACGGCGGTCACGTCCTGCGTGGTCGTGACCGCCGTCGACCGCGTCTACAGGCCCACGGCCTGGTAGAGCTCGCTCACCTCTTGGGCGGTGAGTGCCCGCATCGTGCCCGGTTGGAGGGCTTGGAGGTCGATCGGACCGACCTGGGTGCGTGCCAGGTCCGAGACCGGGTGTCCCACCGCTTCCATGAGGCGCCGCACGATGTGTTTGCGGCCCTCGTGCAGACGGATCTCGATCAGCGCCTTGGGTTCGATGTTGTCCACCACGCGGAAGGAGTCGACCTCCACCGGTCCGTCGTCCAGTTCCACCCCTGCGCGCAGGCGTTTCACCACGCGGTGAGGTACCGGACCGGGCACCTTGGCGATGTATGTCTTGGAGACCCTGTATCGCGGGTGGGTGAGCCGGTTGGCGATGTCACCGTCGTTGGTCAGCAGGATGAGCCCCTCGGTCTCGGTGTCCAGCCGTCCCACGTGGAAGATACGTTCCGTGGTCTGGCCGGTGAAGTCGGCCAGGGTGGGGCGCCCCTCGGGGTCCCACATGGTGCTGACGACACCGCGCGGCTTGTTGAGCGCGAAGTAGAGCTTGTCGGGTGCGGTGACCACACGCATGCCGTCGACACGGATCTCGGAGGTTTGAGGATCGACCCGTGCCCCGAAGCGGCGCACGATGTGACCGTCCACGCTGACTCGACCGGCGGCGATCATCTGTTCGCCACCCCTGCGACTGGCCACACCCGCAGCAGCGAGCGCCTTTTGCAACCGGATACCGTCCGGTACGTCGGTGTAGGTGTCCCGGTCGGGGTCGGGGCGGTCGTCGTCTCGAGGGTCGTAGTCGGCGCGCAAGGCCCGGAGCCGCTCACGGGCCGCCTTCGACAGCTCGGATTCCTTCTCGAACCTGCCCGTGTGCTGTGCGGGACGGCGGCCACCCCGGCCCGGGCGTCCGGTCCCGTGGCGGTGGTCACGGCGGTCCCGCCCACCACGGGCCCCACGATCATCACGCCCACGGTCGTCCCGGCGTCCCCGGAAATCACGGCCCTCACCACGGCCCCGGAAGTCACCGTCGCGGCGATCGCCCCGCCGCGCACCGCGATCACCGCGATCACGGAAGTCGCGCTCATCACGCTCATCACGGCGGTCCCGCCCACCACGGGCCCCACGATCATCACGATCACGGAAGTCACGACCACCTCCGGGACCGCGGCCGCCTCGCCCGTGACGGCCACCTCCTCGGTGGTCGTCACGGCGGCCTCGACCGCCACGGAAGTCTCGGTCGTCCCGGCCGCGAGCCCCGCGGTCTCGGTTGTCTCTGCGGCCCTGTCGGCCACGGTCGCTGTGGTCGCCGCGCTCACCGCGCGGGGCATTGTCAGGTGTACTCACCGGTGTCGTCTAGACCTTCGATGTCGTCGGGAAGGAACGGCGCCAGGTCGGGCAGCTCGTCGAGGTCACGCAGACCGAGCCGTTCCAGGAAATAGGAAGTGGTCCGATACAGCAGCGCACCGGACTCGGAATCGTGTCCGGCCTCTTCGATCAGGCCCCTCAGTACGAGGGTACGCACAACCCCGTCGCAGTTGACACCACGAACGGCGGAGATCCTGCCACGAGGGACCGGCTGACGGTAGGCCACAACGGCCAACGTCTCCAGTGCGGCCTGGGTGAGCCGCACTTCCTGCCCCTCCTTGAGGAAGTGCTCGACGACGTCGGCGCATTCGGGGCGAGTGTACACACGCCACCCCTCGGCCACCGGACACAGGTCGAAACCGCGCCCCTGTTCGGTGTATTCCCGGGACAGCTCCTCCAGGGTGCGTGTGACCACTGCCACAGGTACGTCCATGGCCCTGGCCAGGTCGAATTCCGAAACCGGCTGATCCACGACCATGAGGACGGCCTCCAGGTCACGCCTCAACGTGGGTGGCGTGGAAGGGCCGCCGGTATCGGCGGTGTTCTGTGCGGTCACGGCTGCTCCCCCGTCCTTGTCCCGCCGTCCTCGACGGTCTCGTCGTACTCGCTGCCGACCTCGACCTCCTCTTGCCCGCCGGTCCAGGTCACGGACAGTTCCCCTAGCGGCTCTGGTTGGTCGAAGGACACGTTGGCCGCCCGATACAGCTCCAGCAGGGACAGGAATCGGGCGACGACTTCGAACGTACCCGTGCACTCGGCGGTGAGCTGGGCAAAGGTCAGTGTTCCGTGCTCACGCAGGGCGGCGATGACGAGTTCACCCTGTTCCTTGACCGAGGTCTTGGCCTGGTGGATGTGTGTGACGGGAACACTCGGCGGTTCCTTGGGGGTGAACACCATCGCGGCCAGCGCCGCGAACTCCTCCGGCCCGAGTTTGAACAGTACATCGGGCCGCAAACCGGCAAAGCGTTCCTCCAGGGGGACAGCACGCGGGTAGCGGCGCCCCTGTGCGGCCAGGCGTTCACGCACGAAGGAGGCAACCTCCTTGTAGGCCCGGTACTGCAGTAAACGCGCAAACAACAGGTCCCGGGCCTCCAGCAGAGCCAGGTCCGCCTCGTCCTCCACGTCACCGCGCGGCAGCAGACGGGCGGCCTTGAGGTCGAGAAGGGTCGCCGCGACCAACAGGAAATTGCTGGCCTGGTCCAGGTCCCATCCGTTCTCATGCGCCCGGATGTGTGCGATGAACTCATCGGTGACCTGCGACAACGCCACCTCGGTGATGTCCAGCTCATGCTTGGAGATCAGTGCGAGCAACAGGTCGAAGGGGCCCTCGAAGTTGTCCAGGTGCACCTGGAAGGAGTTCTGGTCGACCTCCTCGGCCGTCGACGTCCCCACCGTGTGTTCCTCAGCCGCCATGGCAACGGTCCCGTGTGTTGTCACTCATGGGTCAAGGGTGTCACCGGTACGGACCCACCGATGACACCGCTGTGTTCATGCCCGAGAGCTCTCCCCGGTCGGGGCAAGGCCCGTGCTCAGTCCTCGGTGAGTCGGCGCACCAGCGTGCTGGACCGGCCGTTCTCCTCGAAGTCGGCCAGCAACACCGCGACTGCTTCACGGACGATCCTGCCACGGTCCGTGCTCACTCCGTGTTCGGCCCGCAGGGCCAACCGGGCTTGTTCCAACGCCAACAGTTCGGGGCTGGAGATGTAGACGGTGATCTTCTCGTCGTGCCGCTGCCTTCCACTGGGTTTGGGTGCGCGGCCGGTTGCCGTACCGCTCTTCTGCCCGCGGGTGGTCGACGAAGGGTCTTTCCTGTTCTGTTTCTTCTCCGGTGACGTGTGCCGGCGTTCGGTCTCTGTTCTTGACGCCTCCTGGGCGTCGTGTGCACCGCTGGGACGGAAGAACAACTCGTCCGCCCCGGGCAGGGTCACGCGCCGTGACCGCTGAGAGGCCACCTCGCCAGCACCTCCTTGGCCAGTTCCCGATAAGAGTTGGCGCCCGCCGAGGAAGGGTCGAACCGGGTGATGGGTTCACCGGCCACGGTGGCGTCCGGAAAGCGTACGGTGCGGTTGATGACCGTGCCGTAGACCTTGTCACCGAACCCGTCGATGATGGTGGAGAGCACCTCACGGGCGTGGAGCGTACGCGGGTCGTACATGGTGCCCAGGAAGCCATCGATGATCAGGTCCTCGTTGAGGCGTTCCTGGACCTTCTGAATGGTGTCCATGAGCAACGCCACACCGCGTAGGGCGAAGAACTCGCACTCCAGCGGAACCATGACGCCGTCGGCCGCGGTGAGTGCGTTGACGGTGAGCAGACCCAACGACGGCTGGCAGTCGATGAGGACGACATCGTAGTCGTCGATGACCGGGCGCAGTGCGCGGCTGAGCATCTGCTCACGTGCGACCTCACCGACCAACTGCACCTCCGCGGCCGACAGGTCGATGTTGCTCGGAATCAGATCCAGACCGTCGACGTCTGTCTTGAGCAGGACGTCCTCGACCGTCACGTCACGTTGCATGAGCAGGTTGTAGACGGTCAGATCGAGTTCTCGCGGATCGAGTCGGCCCAGACCGACCGAGAGTGCCCCCTGTGGGTCGAAGTCGACCAACAGAACCCGTCTACCGTACTCGGCGATGGCCGCACCGAGGTTGATGGTGGTGGTGGTCTTACCGACCCCACCCTTTTGATTACAGAGTGCTACAATCCGTGCCGGACCGTGTTCATCGACCGGTCCTGGCTCCGGAAAGTCCTGCTCGGATCTTGCGGTGTGCAGTTCGTCCCCCGTGCTGCGTGTCGTACCCCAGGGGTTGGTCACCGGGTCGACGAGGCGCTCCTCGCCGACGGGTGCGGTGTTCGCATCCGCGTCGTCCTCTACCCAGCTCACAACCCTTGACCTCCCCACGGACCGGCGCTGACCAGGGAAGTTGTCCCCCAGCCCGGCCGCCGTCGGCAAACTCGATATGTCGACAGCAACGTACCTTCGTGCGGCGACTCTAGAACGACGACACGGCGCACTTCAACACGATCCTGCGAGATCCCACAACCCTTGCCGGCCTGAACCCGAATGTCCACGCTTGTTGGCGTTCGACTCCTGTTCGTAGGAGAAGGGTACACATCCCCCATGCTGTGTGCGCCCGGCGACGAGTCGGGACAGGTTCAACCGTCCCGGACACGATGGGCCCTTGGGTGACTGACCGCATACACCTCCCGCAGATGCTCCACCGTGACCAGTGTGTAGACCTGCGTGGTCGTGACCGAGCTGTGCCCCAACAATTCCTGCACCACACGGATGTCGGCCCCACCGTCGAGCAGATGGGTGGCAAAGGAATGACGCAAAGTGTGCGGAGAGACCCCTTCGACCCCTGCCCGTTCGGCGATCGCGGCCAGCAACCCCCAACCACCCTGCCTACTCAGACGCCCCCCTCGGGCGTTGAGGAACAACGCGGGGCCGGACCTTCCGGAAGCTGCCAGGAACGAACGGGCACGCACCAGATAGGCGTCCAAGGCACGACGTGCGTAGGACCCCAGAGGCACCAATCGCTCCCGTCCACCCTTGCCACGGAACCGCACCAGCCCGATGGGGCCGTCGCCTTCTGTGAGCGCCTCGGTGATGTCGTCCACGTCCAGGGCGACCGCCTCGGAGATACGTGCACCCGTGCCGTAGAGCACCTCCAGCAGGGCCCGATCCCGTAGAGCCAGCATCCCGGCCCGATCTCCCGAGGCGGGTGCCTCTGCAGGCCCCGCCACCACCAAGAGCTGTTCGACCGTCTCCAACGACACCGCCTTGGGCAGACGCAACGGTACGGACGGCGAAGACACGTCCACGGTCGGGTCGTCGTAGGCCCACCCCTCACGCACGGCGAAGCGGTGCAGACCCCGTACGGCCGCCAGGGCACGACCGGCCGAAGCTGCACTCAGCGGAGAATGGTCCTCATCACCCTCCCGGAGCGCGCTCAAGAACTCCGCCACGTGAGTGGACCCCACCCCGGCCGGGGAACTGACACCGACACCGGCCAGATGGGCGTTGTAGCGGCGCAGATCCCGCCGGTAGGCCGCGAGCGTGTTCTCCGACAGCGCCCGCTCGACACTCACGTGGTCCAGGAAGGCCACGCACACCCGCGCCAGGGGGCCGCCGCTCTCCTCCTGCTCGAGTCCGCAGGCCTTGCTCACCCTGCGATCAGCTCCCGCAAAGAGGAGAAGTCGTCGGCGGACGCGATGTGCGCGGCAAGGATCCCGATCACGGTCGCACCGTTGAGCAAACGTCCCTGCAGGACCCACTGCGCGGCCTCTGCCAGGGGGACCCACTCGGCGACCAGGTGTGCCTCCTCGTGTTCCCGCACGAACCCGTTCTCCTCCTCGGGCACCTTCGACAGTTCACGTGCGAGGAAGACATGGATACGCTCGTCGGAAAAGCCGGGGCTGGGAAAGAACGAGGGCAGTTCGTGCCAGGTACGGGCACGCCATCCCGCCTCCTCGACCAGTTCACGCTGTGCGGTGGCCAAGGGGGTTTCCCCTTCCACGTCGAGGATGCCCGCGGGCAGTTCCCACAGCTGATGTTCGGTGGCGTGCCGATACTGGCGCTGCAACAGGACCCTTCCCCACTCGTCCAGGGCCAGCGCCGCCGCCGCTCCCGGGTGTTGCATGTAGTCACGGGCGGCCACGACCGTGCCCTTGCCCTCGGCATCGGGCATCTCCACCCAGTCGGTACGCATCCCGACAACACGACTGCGGTAGCGCTGCTCGGAGCGTTCCACGGGCCACGAGTGGGGGGTGTCCGAGATCTGCACGGACACCCCTTGCTTCTGGTCCTGGGACGGTCGGGTCTCAGGGGACATCGGTTCGCCTCTCAGGCTCGGGTGTGTGCCCGACCCGGCCGTGCCGGCTCAGGACTTCCGGTACTGCAAGGCAGCGGAGATCAGGCCGACGAACATCGGGTGAGCCTTGGTCGGGCGGGACCGCAACTCCGGGTGCGCCTGTGTTCCGACGAAGAACGGGTGCTCCTCCCGGGGCAGCTCGATGTACTCCACCAGCTTGCCATCCGGGGAGAACCCGGAGAACACCAGACCGGCCTGCTCCAGCAGGGGGCGATAGGCGTTGTTGACCTCGAAGCGGTGACGGTGGCGTTCGAAAACTTCCCTTTGTCCCTCATGGATGTGGTGGACCAGGGAATCCTCCACCAATTCGGCCGGATGACTGCCCAGGCGCATACTGCCACCCATGTTGCGCTCACCGCCCACGACGTCGACCTGGTCGGCCATGGTCGCGATGACCGGTTCAGTCGTCTTGTCGTCGAACTCGACGCTGTTGGCACCCTCCAGCCCGGCCACGTTGCGCGCGTACTCGATCACCATCGCCTGCAGACCGAGGCACACACCCATCAGCGGGATCTTGTTCTCACGGGCGTAGCGGATCGCGCCGTATTTGCCCTCTATGCCACGCGCTCCGAAACCACCGGGCACAAGGACACCGTGGACATCGCCGAGCTCGGCCGTAGCACCGGAGGGGCTGGCACAGTTGTCACTGACCACCCAGCGAATATTGACCCGGGTGTTGGTGGCAAAACCACCGGCGCGCAGTGCCTCGGCGATCGACAGATAGGCGTCGGGCAGATCGATGTACTTGCCGACCAGGGCGATGGTGACCTCGTGGTCGGGTTGGTGCACACGGCGCAGCAACTCGTCCCACTCGGTCCAGTCCACGTCCCGGAACGGCATGCCCAGACGGCGTACCACGTAGGCGTCCAGGCCCTCACGGTGCAAGACCTTGGGGATGTCGTAGATGGAGGGGGCGTCGGGGGTGGAGACCACACCGGCCTCCT
>DXDP01000514.1 GCA_019115445.1 Candidatus Nocardiopsis merdipullorum | reverse complement strand
GCTGCCTTTCGCTCTTCGTGCGCACATCCTAGAAGAGTGGACCCCCGAAGGGACGCGGAGGCGTGTCCGGAGGGTGATCACCTGCTCTGCTCCACAGACGTGGTTTACTGGCCAGTAACAACCAGTGGTTTCTTCCCATCCCGTTCCGCCCAGGAGGAGTTCACGATGCCCACATTGGAACGTCGCGACGACGTCTTCGTCCTTGATCTCGGTGATGGGGAGAACCGCTTCCACCCCGACTGGATCAGCACCGTCGACAGTGCCCTGGAACAGGTGGAGAACACAGAGGGCCCGCGCGCCCTGGTCACCACAGCCACCGGCAAGTTCTACTCCAACGGCCTGGACCTCGACTGGCTCATGAACAACGCCGACCGCCACCAGGAGTACGCCGACTCCGTGCACCGACTCTTCGCCCGGGTGCTGTCCCTGCCGGTGTACACCGTCGCCGCCGTACAGGGGCACGCCTTCGCCGCGGGGGCGATGTTCACCCTGGCCCACGACGCTCGTGTGATGCGCGCCGACCGTGGTTTTTGGTGCCTGCCCGAGGCCGACATCAACATCCCCTTCACCCCGGCCATGAGCGCCCTCATCCAGGCCCGACTGACCCCACAGGTCGCACACGAGGCGATGACCACCTCCCGCCGCTACGGTGGCCAGGACGCCCAGGCCGCCGCCATCGTCGACCGAGCGGTCGAGGAAGAGGCCGTACGCTCCACCGCCGTGGAGATCGCCGCCGCCCAGGTCACCAAGGCCACCACACCCACCCTGGGCACCATCAAGGACCGCATGTACGCCCCCGCCCTGGAACTGCTGCGCACCCCGGGCTCGGCCCTGTGAAGACCGCGGAAACCGGTGCCTTGCGCTCGAGGGCGACAGGCACCGGATAAAAGGCACACCCCAAGGTGAGTCGAAGGACGTCGGCATCCCACAGCCCGTGGACGAGTAACTGCGGAGTGGCTTCGCAAGGTGGGGCGAGGAGCCTTCCTCGCGCCGCCTCACCGACCGGCCTGTGGGACGGCACCGAGCCGCCCGGCCCACCACGACAAAGCCCCGGCCCGCGGTGATCGCCGAAGCGACAGCCACCGGCCGGGGCTCGAGGTCGTGTTTTTTGCATCATTTCGGGCTCGCGACCACCAGGCTGCCCCTCGCGGCGCCTCTGCGCTCGTGAAGCACAACCAGGCTGAACTTCGCACATCGTCTTGTGAGAGATTGCCTGGACGGCCGCTCGCATCGGTCGGCGCAAGCGCCGAGCCGACCGAAAGCCTTCTGAAAAACACTCCCTGGGACCGAAGACTCAGCCCAGGCAGACCAGCAGGTCACCACCCTCCACCTTCTGCACCGGGTCGATCACCAACCGGGTCACCGTCCCCGAGACGGGCGCGGTGATCGCCGCCTCCATCTTCATCGCCTCGATGGTGGCCACCGTCTCACCGACCTCCACCTGATCACCCTCGGAGACCGTCAACGTGACCGCACCCGCAAAGGGCGCCGCCACGTGCTCGGGGTTGTCCCGGTCCGCCTTCTCGGCGGCACGCACGGTCGAGGCGAGCGCACGGTCACGGATCTGGAGCGGACGCAGCTGGTCGTTGAGCGTGGCCATCACCGTACGGACACCACGCTCATCGGCCTCGCCCACGGCCTCCAGCTTGATGAGCAGTCGCACACCCGGGGACAGGTCCACCGAGTACTCCTCACCCGAACTCAGACCGTAGAAGAAGTCCGCGCTGGAGAGCACGCTGGTGTCACCGTAGGAGGAGCGATGCTCCTCGAACTCCTTCGTGGGTCCGGGAAAGAGCAACTGGTTGAGGGTGGCCCGTCGGTCCTGGACCAACCCGGTACGTTCCTCCTCGGACAATTCCTCGGTGGGACGTGCCTGAGGCCGCCCCTCCAACGCACGAGTACGGAACGGCTCGGGCCATCCTCCGGGGGGTGAACCCAGCTCACCACGCAGGAACCCCACCACCGAGTCCGGGACGTCGAAACGCCCCGGGTCGGACTCGAAGTCCTCGGGAGAAACCCCGGCCCCGACCAGGTGCAGGGCCAGATCACCCACGACCTTGGAAGAGGGGGTGACCTTCACCAGGTGCCCCAGGATCCGGTCGGCGGCGGCATACATCGCCTCCACCTCCTCGAAATGCTCGCCCAACCCCAACGCGATCGCCTGTGTACGCAGGTTGGACAGCTGCCCACCCGGAATCTCGTGGTGGTACACCCGACCCGTGGGGGAGGACAGCCCGGCCTCGAAAGGCGCGTAGACACGGCGTACCGCTTCCCAGTACGGCTCCATCTCGTTGACTGCGTCCAGGCTCAACCCCGTGGGGGTGTCGGAGTGGTCGAAGGCGGCCACGATCGCCGACAGGGACGGCTGGGAAGTGGTACCCGCCATGGAGGCCACCGCGCCGTCCACCGCGTCGGCGCCGGCACCCACCGCCGCCAGGTAGGTGGCCAGCTGTCCACCCGCGGTGTCGTGTGTGTGCACGTGTACCGGAAGGTCGAACTCACGGCGCAGTGCAGACACCAACCGGGCGGCGGCAGGGGCACGCAGCAACCCGGCCATGTCCTTGATGGCGAGCACGTGTGCACCCGCCTCGACGATTTTTTCGGCCAGGGACAGGTAGTAGTCGAGGGTGTAGAGGTCCTCTCCGGGATCGGACAGGTCCGAGGTGTAGCACAGCGCCACCTCGGCCACCGAGGTCCCCGTCCGCCGCACCGCCTCGATCGCCGGGCGCATCTGTTCGACGTCGTTGAGCGCGTCGAAGATCCGGAAGATGTCCACACCCGTGGTGGCGGCCTCCTGCACGAACGCGTCGGTGACCTCGGTGGGGTAGGGGGTGTAGCCCACCGTGTTGCGGCCACGCAACAGCATCTGGAGGCAGATGTTGGGCACGGCCTCACGCAGAGCGGCCAACCGTTCCCAAGGATCCTCGGCCAAGAAACGCAGAGCCACGTCGTAGGTGGCACCGCCCCAGCACTCCAGGGACAACAGTTCGGGCATGGTGTGCGCGACCGCGGGTGCGACGGCCAGCAGATCGTGGGTGCGCACCCGGGTCGCCAACAACGACTGGTGGGCGTCACGGAAGGTGGTGTCGGTCACCCCCAGGTTCGGTGATCGGCGCATCCACTGTGCGAACCCCTCCGGGCCCAGCTCGGCCAGGCGCTGACGTGAACCCGCAGGTGGTGTGGCGGCCTTGTGCAAGGTCGGCAGTTTCGTGCTCGGGTCGATCAACTGGGGACGTTCACCGTGCGGCTTGTTCACCGTCATGTCGGCCAGGTAGGTCAACAGACGTGTCCCCCGGTCGGCGGAGGGGCGCGCGGTGAGCAGCTGTGGACGTTCCTCGATGAAGGAGGTGTTGATTCGTCCGGCCCGGAAGTCGGGGTCGTCCAACACCGCCTGGAGGAAGGGAATGTTGGTGGCGATACTGCGGATACGGAACTCGGCCACCGCACGACGCGCCCGGTTGATCGCGGTGTCCAGGTCACGTCCTCGACAGGTCAGCTTCACCAGCAGGGAGTCGAAGTGCGGGCTGATCTCGGTGCCCGCTGCGGAGGTGCCACCGTCCAAACGGATCCCCGAGCCACCGGGGGAGCGGTAAGCACTGATGATGCCGGTGTCGGGCCGGAAGTCGTCTGCGGGGTCCTCGGTGGTGATACGGCACTGAAGGGCGGCCCCACGCACGTAGATGCTCTCCTGGGCAAGGCCGAGGTCCTCCAACGTCTTGCCGGAGGCGATCAGCAGCTGGGACTGCACCAGGTCCACGTCGGTGATCTCCTCGGTCACCGTGTGCTCGACCTGGATACGTGGGTTCATCTCGATGAAGACGTGGCGACCGTCCGCACCGACCAGGAACTCCACCGTTCCTGCGTTGCGGTAACCGATCTGCCGGGCAAAACGTACCGCGTCCTGACAGATACGTTCACGCAGGTCCGGGGCGAGGTTGGGTGCAGGGGCCAGCTCGACGACCTTTTGGTGACGTCGCTGCAGCGAGCAGTCACGTTCGTAGAGATGGATGGCCCCACCTCGATCGTCGGCCAGGATCTGCACCTCGATGTGGCGCGGGTCGACCACGGCGCGCTCCAGGAACACGGTGGCGTCACCGAAGGCACTGGCGGCCTCGCGCATGGCGGCCTCCACCGCCTCACGCAACGACTCCGGGGCATCGACACGGCGCATCCCCCGGCCACCGCCACCGGCGACGGCCTTGACGAACAAGGGAAAGCCGATCTCCTCGGCTGCTGCCAGGACGGTGTCCAGGTCGTCGGAGGGCTCACTGGATTCCAGGACCGGAACACCCGCCTTCCGAGCGGAGGCCACGGCAGTGGCCTTGTTCCCGGTCAATTCCAGTACTTCGGCGGGTGGGCCCACGAACGTGATCCCGGCGCGTTCACAGGCGCGGGCCAGTTCTGGGTTCTCCGCCAGGAATCCGTAGCCGGGGTAGATGGCGTCGGCACCGGCCTGTTGGGCGGCACCCACGATTTCCTCCACGGACAGGTAGGCGCGCACCGGGTGGCCGGGTTCACCGATCTGGTAGGACTCATCGGCCTTGAGCCGGTGCAGGGAGTTGCGGTCCTCGTGGGGAAAGACCGCTACGGTACGTGCGCCCAACTCGTACCCTGCGCGTAGCGCGCGAATGGCGATCTCGCCCCGATTGGCCACGAGCACTTTGTGGAACATGGCGGGGTCCTCCTGATTTCAAGGTACGAGGCCGGGGCAGGCACCGGCTTCGTTGCCAGGGCCCACGGCACGGCCGGGTGGAACACCGGCACGATAACCAGAAGGTGATTCGGTAAAACGCACCGGGGCCGTGTTCGGCTCTGGTGGCGGCGGTGGACCGAGCGGCCCGTGGGGTGCGAGATCACCCGGGCGTTGACCTGCTCGCCCTGAGGGACAGCAGGTCGGGCCCAGGACACCACCGTTGAGCAAGAAGGTGCCCAGGAAACAGCAGTGCCCCGGGTGGGTGGCAAAATGCACAGAAGACCTTTGTGATGAGTATCTCGAATCACATGGCTTTTCTGAGCAAAGCATCCTCGGGTTCTGCAACTCGGGCCCGAGGTATTTCTCGGTGGGCACGGTGGAAAATCGGTGTCTGAACCAGACTGGGAACGGGCAGGAAAACCACGATCGCCAACACGAGCACCATGCTGACCACAGGTATCGCGATGGTCAGCGGTGTGGCCAAGGACAGCATCCCCGCAGCCACCGCGGGAAACCCCGCCCCGGCGTAGAACGACAGGTACAGGGCCGCGGTCACACCCGCACGACTTCGATGAGGGGTCAACGTGTCGACCTCCCGGGACGCCCCCCAGTAGCTGATGCCGTGCCCACAGCCGGAGATCACGGCGGCCACGGCCACCAGCACCAGTGCTCGACCACCGTCGAACAGCGGTAGGTAGGAACTGACCAGCAGCGTCATACCGACCGCCAACGCGGTCAGACCGATGGTTTGGGCCGCCCTCGGCTCCAACCGAGGAGCCACCGGCTGACTCAGGGCCGAACACAGCAGGACCGCACCCACCACAGCACCGGAGACGGCCCGATTCGGCGTGGCCATCACGGATTCGGTGACCGAAGGCAACAACGCCAGAAAGACACCGGCCACGGTCCACCCCAAGAACCCGGTGATCCCGGCGATCACGAAACTGTGCCGCATGGACACCGGTACTGCGGGACGGGTGGGACGCCACCGCTGCCTCGCAGGCAGGAGCGGACCGTCGAGCGTGCACACCGACGCAAGAGCCAAAACCACCAGCACCGACATCACGACGAAGGGAACAGTGGTCGGCGCCGGCAGGTATTGGGCCGCCGCTCCGGCCATCAACGGCCCGAAGCCGCTGCCCCCGACAAAGACCAGGGTCGCCGACGTGGAACCGAGCGTGGGGCGAAGCGGTGGTGAAGCCTCCACCATCATCGCAACACCGGCGCCGGTTCCCATCCCCAGACCCATCCCCAGCAGCACACGTCCGAGGAACAGGACAGGCACACCGCCGTCGACGGCGAAGAGGACGGTACCTCCCAAGGCACACGCCAGACCGATGACGAGCACGGGCTTGCGCCCCAAGGCGTCGGCGGCGGGACCGAAGAGCAACAACGAGGGCACAGCCACGACGGCGAACGTGGCATACAACGCCGTCATGGTCAGATCCGACATGGCCCACATCTGCTGATAGGTGGGATACAGCGGACCGGCCATATTGGCCGCAGCCGACAGGACCGCCAAGACTGCACCCGCCACCCACATCTGCCGTACCGGGGCGGGAAACCGGACCACATTGCGCCTTTGCCGACCTTTGCTTCCCATGGTTCCAGCATGCGACCGCTACTCTTGTTTGAAAAGCACACGTTATTGAACAATTTCGTTCGGTGGGACCACATGATTGACCATCGGCTCCAGATGCTGCGCATGATCAGCCACCACGGCACCGTCACCGCGGCGGCCCAAGCACTCAACTACACCCCTTCGACCGTCTCCCAGCAGATCAAGCAGCTCTCCCGCGAGCTGGACGTGACCCTGCTCAGCCGTCACGGCCGTCAGGTCCGACTGACCGCGGCCGCCCGAACACTGCTGACCCACGCCGACATCCTCTTCGCCCAGTGGGAACGGGCCCGGGCCGAACTCGACGCACACGTGGAAGAGGTGAGCGGAACACTGGCCCTGGCCGGTTTTTCCACAGCGGCCGGTGTGCTGCTGCCGGCCACCATGACGTCCCTGACCGAACGGTTCCCACAACTACGTACTCAGGCCATCGAAGCCGAACCCGCCGAATGCTACGACCTGGTGCTTTCCGGCACAGCCGACCTGGCCGTCGTGGTGGTGACCCCCACGACCCCTTCCACGTCCGACCCACGTTTCGAACAGCGACACCTCATCGACGACCCCCTGGACCTGTTGGTGCCCCTGGATCACCCCCTGGCAAGACTTCCCGAGGTCCCCTTGGCCGAGGCCGCTTCCGAACCCTGGATCGTTGCCCGGTCCGGCACCACCTACCACCAGCTGGTCATGACCGCCTGCGCCAGTGCCGGCTTCACCCCGCAGATCGCGCACTACAGCAACGAGTGGGAGACGGGCACGGCCCTGGTCTCCCAGGGCTTCGGTGTGTGCCTGGTCTCACGCTTGGCCCGTTGGTCCCACCACCACCCGGTGGTGCGCATCCCCTTGTGTGGCGACCCCGCCCCCACCCGCACGGTGCTGGCCGTGACCAACGCCGGGGCCGCCTCGCGCCGCCCCCTGAGTCATGCCCTCGAGACCCTTGCCGACAACGCCGACACACTCATCACATCGACCGGTGGCAATTGACCGGCGGTGAACGACCACCCGCGCACCTTGTGGGTTCTCACAAGCAGCCCCGGCCCGCTCGGTCCGGTGGTGCACACGCTCTGCTCATCACCGCGTACCGCGCTCTTCCTTCCGAGGAAACGGTGCCATGACAACGGCCGCGACCATCAACGACAACCCCGGCCACCACCAGGCCTGCTGATAACTCACCGCCTCGGCAAGAGCACCGAGCACCGGGGGCCCGACCGCATAACCCGCGAAGAACCCGGCGGAGACCACAGCGGTCGCGCTCCCCACCGCGGCAGCAGAAGAACGCGCAATCACCGAGACCATGGAAACCGCGTTGGCGGCAACCCCCAACCCCCCGACGAACAGAGCCGCCACCCAGACCAACGAAGTGACCCAGGGCGAAGCCCACAACAACACCGGGCCCAGCACCGCCCCTGCAGCCAACGGGGCCAACAGCCTCCCGGCACCCCACCGGGAGGCCCGGCCCGTCCAGAAGA
>DXDP01000048.1 GCA_019115445.1 Candidatus Nocardiopsis merdipullorum | reverse complement strand
GCGACGGGGGGCAGGGGTTGGGTTTTCGGGGGAAGTCGGTACTTCGGGGGAGATCAGGCCGCTGGGGCGAAGAACATCGTGGAGATCACGATGACCCCCAGCACCGGCAGGATGAAGCCCCAGTACTGCATCGGCACGAAGAAGAACGTGTGTCGGTTGCGGTACATGACGGGCTGCCCGGTGGAGGGGTCGTAACCCTGCACCGGGGCGTTGAGCTTGTTACCCGCCAGGTACACGGCGATTGCGGCCAGGATGAGTCCGGTACCGGCACCGACAGCGGCGTTGTCCTCGCCGAGGAGGGAGGCTGCGCCGAAACCGAGGGGAGCGGTGAAGAGCGCTCCGATCAGAACGACGAGAATGCCCCAGCCCTGCCAGATGATCATGGGAGATGCCTCTGTCCATGTTGTGTCGTGGTCATCACTGCAAAACAAGTTCCGCGGACATGCACTTTGCCGCTGCGAGTCGCTGCGACAGATCCCGATCGCCGAGATGGGTGATTTCCGCGGAACATGAGCTAGGACGTTCACTGTGCGTATGTGGTTGTGGTTATTTTCGTAGTGTTATGAAACAGGGACAAACCATGTGGTTTCAGTCGCGAAGCTTGGCCACGACGTCGATCTCGACAAGGATGTTGGCCAGATTCGAACCCACGGTGGTGCGTACCGGATAGGGGGCGGTGAAGTACTCCTCGTAGACGGCGTTGAACTCGGGAAAGTCCGCCCGCAGATTTTCCAGGTGGACGGTCGTCTTGACCACGTCGTCGAGGGTCGCCCCGTGCTCGGCCAGCACGGCGGAGATGTTGGCCAACACCTGGGCGGTCTGCTCACCGACGCTCGGTGCGACGGTCCCCGTCTCGGGGTGCTGGGGGCCGAAGCCCGCGGTGTACAGGAAACCGCCGGCGACGATCCCTTGGCTGTACGCGCCGGCGGGTGCGGGGGCCTTGTCGGTGCGGATTGCCTTCTTGTTCATCGGGGAACCCCTTCGCTCGTGAGCACATTTATTGGAAACAAAGTTACCAATCATCCGCGGAGCAACGTATCGTGAATCACATCAGCTCGTGTCGTTGACACCTCGAACGGAGGAAAAGTGCAGCCCGATACCGTGCTCACCGGGGGAAACGTGGTGGACGGGACGGGTGCGCCCGCGCGCCGGGCCGACCTCGTCCTCGGCAACGGCCGCATCACCCATGTGGTTCCACCCGGCAAAGCGGTGTCGACCGGGGCCGTCGTCGATGTCTCCGGCCTCACCGTGGCCCCGGGGTTCATCGACATGCACGCCCACTCCGACCTGGCCGTGCTGGCCGACCCGGCACACGAGGCCAAGGTCATGCAGGGGATCACACTGGAGGTCATCGGCCAGGACGGGCTCGGATACGCACCCGTCACCAAGACCACGGCCGATGAGCTCTACGCTCAACTCGCCGGATGGAACGGCACCCCCGAGCTGGACCGTTCCTGGCGCACCATCGGTGAATACCTCGAGCGCGTGGACGAAGGGGCACCCGTCAACGTCGCCCACCTCGTCCCGCACGGCAACGTCCGGATGAACGTACTCGGCGGGGAGAACCGTCCACCCACGCGTACCGAACTCGAACGGATGGTCGCCGAGGTCGCACAAGGCATGGCCGAAGGCGCACACGGGCTCTCCACGGGGTTGACCTACACCCCCGGCATGTATGCCGACAACGAGGAAATCATCGCACTCCTGGCACCGGTGCGTGACGCGGTCGGCTACTACTGCCCTCACCACCGCAACTACGGCTCCCGAGTGGTGGAGTCCTACCGGGAATGCCTCGACGTGGCCAGACGGGCCCAGGTCGCCCTGCACCTTGCACATTGTCACGTCAACTTCCCCTTGAACCGGGGTCGGGCCCCCGAGGTGCTCGACGCCATCGACGAGGCCACCGTCCGTCACGGCCTCGACGTCACACTCGACTCCTACCCCTACGGGGCGAGCGCGACCTACCTGGCTGCTCCGCTGCCCAGTTGGGCCCAGGCCGGAGGCACCTCCGCAACCCTTGATCGTCTGCGTGACGAGGCGGTCCGCACACGGATCGTCCACGAGATCGAGGTCGAGGGCAGTGACGGCAACCACGGGGTCCCCATGGACTGGTCGACCCTTGTCATCACCGGGGTCACCGAACCGACCCTGTCCTGGGCGGTGGGCTCCTCCATCGCCGACCTGGCTCGGACCCGCGGTGTGGAACCGAGTCGTCTCTACACGGACATGCTCATCGCCGACGAGCTGCGCAGCGGGTGCCTCCTGCAGGTGGGCAACGAGGAGAACATCCGCACCATCATGCAACACGGCTCCCACACCGCAGGCAGTGACGGGATCCTCGTCGGCGCCAAACCCCACCCGCGCGGATGGGGAACCTTCCCTCGTTACCTGGGCCATTACGTTCGTGAGCTCGGGATACTCACACTTGAGGAATGCGTTCGTCACCTCACCTCACGAGCCGCGCTACGCCTCGGTCTGACCGACCGGGGCACCGTCCATGTCGGGGCCATCGCCGACCTGGTTGTCTTCGATCCCGACACGGTGGCCTCACCCGCCACCTACGAAGACCCCTGCCGCACCCCCGTCGGTATCGAACACGTCCTCGTCGGTGGGGAATTCACCGTCCGGGACGGGCGGCGCACCGATCGCCTTCCCGGACGTTCCGTCCGAAGGAACACGGGGACCGGTTTCAGCCGATGACGACTGCGCCGGCCAGGACCGGGTCACCGAAACTGACCGTGCCGTTCCCGGACACCAGGGCACGGCTACCCTGACAACGCGTCCCGGAGAAGAACGCGAACTTGACCCTGGGCTCTCCGGAGATCTCGACGACTCCGCCCTGGCCGGTCTCCAGAGTCCGGCAACCGCCGTGTTCGACCATTTGCTCGTGCCCGGTCTCGAACGTGACACGGACAGTCTTGGCCCGCTCCTTCTTGTTCGTCAGCCCGGCGATCGCTCCGGCGATGGTGGCGGACATGGTGGCAAGGTTCGTAGGGCGAATCGGCACAGGGTTCCCCTCTTTCGCCGGACCCGCACGGGCACGGCGGAACCGAGCGAGTACGCAGTTGGTCACTCCGTGTCATTTAGCTACAGGATCATTGAGAAAGTGGGCAGCACGGACGGAGTGTCGGCGGATTTCTGTCTGCCGTCACTACCGGTGTCCTGAGTGGGCCGATACGATCGTTGTTCGGCCCCGGAGCGATCCGGCCGAAAATGACGACACGGCAGGAGGAGACGGACACGGTGTACTCGCTCCTTCTCCTCATGGAGTCCCTGCTCCTGGGTTTCCACCCCTGGGAACCGGTGGCCCAGCTCGCCCCCGGCTCGTTCGTGTTGTTGATGGTCGCGGTCGGCGCGGTCGTCGCCCTGTACTTCCTGCGCGGTACCGGCCTGTGGTCGGGTGATCTTGCCACCGTCACGGCCCGTGCGATGCGCCGCAGGTCGGCACGCATGCCCGTGGTCACTCTGTGCGCCCCCGACGCTGCGGGCAGACCACGCCCTCGAGCACCGGGAGTGGCCCTTTCGGCCGCTCGCTGACCGCACAAGCCTTTACTCTTCCGGCTCGCCGGATCCCTGAGCCATCGCTCCCTGCCCGGGTGCGGTGCGAGCGGCCCGACGTCTTGCACAACACGCATTCGGACGAAGGGCTTATTCCCTTGTACAGCTTCGGGCCCATCGCGGCCGTCATCAGTTTGCTCTCGGCGGTACTGACCGCGTTCACCAGTGTGCTTGCCCCGTTCGCGGGGGAGTCGGCCGCGGGGATCGCGGTCGTACTCCTGACCGTTTGCGTCCGTGTCCTGCTCGTTCCCGTGGGGGTGCTGCAGGTGCGGGCGGAAAAGGCCCGTGCCCGCATCGCCCCACGCCTGGCCGAGATCGGGGCCAGGTATGGGAAGGACCCCGAAAAACTCGTCGCGGAACAGCGCAAGGTGTACGCGGAGGCGGGGACCTCACCATTGGCGGGTTGCCTGCCCGCGTTGGCGCAGATGCCCGTGGTGATGGCCTTGTACGGGATGTTCATCGGTGCGGGTGGTGACGCGGGGCCGTTGCTCGCGTATTCCTTCGGAGGGGTCGAACTCGGCGCGACCATGGCCGGTACGACCGAAGGCGTTCTGGTCGCACCGATCTTCGTGGTGCTTCTGGTGCTCCTTGCCGTGGTCGCCTGGGCGACCCGTCGTCACATCGTGCTCCCGACCATGCGGGCCAACGCCGAGGCCAATCCTCGAAGCCCCGTCCAGATGCCGGGGGTGCTCACCTACACGCACTTCACCACGGTTGTCATCGCCGCCTTCGTGCCGCTTGCCGCCGGGCTCTACCTGTTGGTCTCCACGTCCTGGGCCCTGGGTGAGCGGCTCGTCCTGCGCCGGTTCCTGCCCGACGGGGCTCCGGTGGGTCAGGACCCGGTCTCCTAGAACTCGACCGTGACACAGGCGAGGCGGTCTCCTGCGGTGCCCGCCTCGCCTTCCTCCGTGTTGGTGTGCTCTTCGTGAAGGACCAGTGACTGGGCCTCGCCGTCACGGAACTCCCACGGGACGGTGGCGGAGGAGAACGCGTTGCCGCCGTCGTCGGTGGTGAAGTCCAACCAGACCTCGTTGTCGGGGTTGGCGTAGTCGGGGTCGGTGGACGGGTTGTCCTCGTCCGCCTCGGGGTCCTGTTCGTTCTGGTAGTGGGGGCCGGAGTCGTCGGGATCGTCACCGCAGGGTTCGGTGTGCACGTGGGCACCGAAGTCCCGGTCGGTCTCCAGGCCGGTACCGGTGAACTGTACGAAGGTCTCACCGCCCTGGACGCGCACCTGCACGTCGGCGGTGGCGCCCTCGGGAACGGCGGACTCGTCGTAGGTGATGGCCCCGGACTCCTCCTCGGGAGGAAGGAAGGTCGACACGGTCACGCTGGGAGAGGCCGTCGGCTGAGGGCTCGCCTCGTCCTGCTCCGCGGTGGCCGCATCGTCACCGGGCGACTCCTGGGCACATCCGGTGGCAAGGAGCACAGTAAGGGCCAGGCCTGTGGCGAGTGGTGTCGTGCGCATGAGCGGGACTCCCGTGGTGGTTTCGACGATTCCCCGCAACACTACCCAGAGTGTCCTTTGGGTAACTAGGTGTGCGGGGCGGGTTCTGAAGAGCGGGTAGAGCGACCTGAGGACGAGGGCCCCGGGGGGAGATGGTCGCGTTCGCGCAGCAGATCGAGCCGCCGGTCGGCTTCCTCGACGGTGGGGATGCTACCCGCTGGGGTCCATCAGGGCACCAAGGTGCCTCTTTCCGTGGCACCCGCCGTGGGCGTGGAACACTGGAAATGGACCAGGCCCCTTCATCGAACAGGCAACATGCGCACGATCAGACGCGGCGGCGAGTACGAGATCGTGATCAAGAAGTCGAGGTTCCTCTGCGCCATGGAGCGAGTGGACTCCGAGGAGGCAGCACGCGCGTTCATCAACGAGCGCCGCAAGGAGCACTGGAACGCGACCCACAACTGCACCGCTTACGTGCTCGGTGAGGACGGAACGGTGCAACGCTCCAGCGATGACGGCGAACCCGGGGGGACCGCGGGGGTGCCCATGTTGGAAGTCCTACGACACCGTGGACTCACCGACACCGTCGCCGTGGTCACCCGCTACTTCGGCGGGACCAAACTCGGTGCGGGCGGGCTCATCCGGGCCTACGGGAACGCGGTGTCGGCCACCGTGGACGAGCTCGGTGTACTGGAACGCCGCCACCTGCTCGTGGTGGACGTGCTCGTCGACCATGCTCTTGGCGGACGCCTGGAAAGCGACCTGCGAAGCTCCGAGGTGACCGTACGCGAGGTCGCCTACGAGGACCGTGTACGCATCGAGGTGGCCCTTCCGGAGGAAGAATTGACGGACTTCGAGGTTCGTCTTGCAGAACTCACCGGGGGAAGAGCCGACCTCGAGGTGAGGGGCACCACCGTGGTGGAAGTGGTCCCCTGAACCCGGAAAACCCCGTCACGTGCCCGTGACGAGTCGTGACCGGTGTGTTCACTCCGTGGGCCGAGGTTTAGGATTTGCTGTGATACATCATCGTTCGTGAGGAGTACCCGTTCATGCGCAGCCCGTGCATGCCCCTCGCCTTCGGCGTCGCGGTGCTGCTCATGGTCGGATGCACCGGTGACCCCGAGCCTTCCGAAGAGCCGACCGAGGGTGACCCCGACCCGCTTCCGACCGAGTTCGAAGGTGAACCACCCCCCGGACTGGAGGGTGAGGTCCTGCGCCACCTGCATGGCCAAGGTGCCAACGTGCACGACATGCTCGACGACGGCCAGGGTGTACGCATCAGTCCGGTGGGCGGCGCGTTCCTGATCAGCTCCGACGGCCAGGACCGCCATCTTCTGCACGATGCGGCCACCGGTGAGTCCCTCTGGGAGGGGGAAGCGGGCTTTCGAAGCTTCGACACCGACCTCGAGGGTTCTCCGGTCCTGCTCATGGTCGGCGAGGAGGAGCTGCCCTTCGTCCTCAGCGCCGAGGGTGAGCAACTGTGGTCCGCCGACGAAGAGGACGAGGTGTACCTCGACGGTGTCGTCGTGCGCTACCCCGACGAGTGGTCGGTGGACGACCCCGGCGGTGACTTCACCGTGCTGGACACCGATGGTGAGGAACTGTGGTCCTACACCTTCGCCCCTGACGAGGAGGACGAAGATACCGACGAAGAGGCTGGAGAAACCGAAGGGGACGAGGACTCCGACGAAGAGCCGTCCTTCGGGGTTCCCGTGGCGGCCTGGGACCAAACCGTGCTGCTGAGCGATGGTGTCTCCACCCTGTACGCATACTCACTGAATGCCGACGAACCCGGTGAGAAACTGTGGACGGTCGACGGCGCGGACGAACCCATGGAACTACCCGCATCTGCCGCTCAATCCACACCACAGGTGCTCGGCAACTACACACTGCCCACAGAGGGCGAAGAAGGCGAAGAAGAAAGGTCGGCCGAGACGGCTCTCCTACTGCGCTGGGCACAACCGGAAGGACCGTCCACACTCTCCGCACACGACCCCACCGACGGTGATCTGCTGTGGACCCTGGAGGAACCCGGGACCAACCCTTCCCCCGAACCGTTCGTCGACGCCGACGTCGGCATCGCGGGCAGCCTCCACGACGCAGAGACCGGGACCTTGATCCTGCCCCAGGCCAGCGGGCAGGCGACCGCGATCGCGTTGTCCCTGACCGACGGGGAAGTGCTCTGGGGGCTGGAGGACGAAGAAGGCGCGATCTCGCCCGCGTTCGCCTTCAACGGTCTCTTCTACGGCGACCAACGCACCGGTGAAGGCACCGAGGACACCCAGATCGTTCTGGACGCCCTCACCATGGACGTGGTCGAGGAAGACCTGACCACCCGGGTGGAGGCAGTGACCGACACCGGGTACGCGATCCTGGTCCAGGACCGACAGAGGTTCGTCCACGGACCACCCCCCGGCCAGGAGGAAGAACCCTCCCAGGAGCCCGAGGAGGAGGCCTCCGAAGGGGAGTCCTCGGAGGAAACCTAGCCGGCTGCGGTGCCACGTCGACCGGCGGCCGGGGGTGATGGTGCTGTGGCGGAGCCGTTTTCTCGCTCGTACACGCGCTGAGCAGCACCCCCGCTGTCACACGGACGAGGCCCGAGTACTTACCATCCAAGATATGGACCTCCCTGAGAGTGGGGCAGCCGCGACCGGTGCCCCGAACCCGGCCGAAGGGTTCCCGACAGCTACATACCAGCAATGGCGGGAACTCGTCGCGGGGGTGCTGCGCAAGAGCGGTGTCACCGAGGAACACCTCACCGACACGCCCGAAGCGGTTCTGGCCACCCGCACCTACGACGGGTTCGACATCGCGCCCTTGTACACCTTCGATCCGGCCACGCCCGACCCGGGTTTTCCCGGTCTGGCGCCCTTCACCCGGGGCCACCGGCCCGCAGGTGCTCTCACCGACGGGTGGGACATCCGGGCCCGCTACACCGACCCCGAACCGAAAACGCTCAAGGAGCGCCTGCACACCGACCTGATGAACGGTGTCAACTCCCTGTGGATATCGGTGGGCGGGGCCGCTCTGCCCGCAGACGACCTGGGCCAGGTACTGACCGACGTGTACCTGGACCTGGCCCCCGTGGTGCTGTCCGCCGGTGGCGAGTACACCGTCGCCGCCGACGCCCTTTTGCGTGCACACGCCGATGCGGACGTACCC
Organism: Candidatus Nocardiopsis merdipullorum; assembly: GCA_019115445.1. GTDB lineage: Bacteria > Actinomycetota > Actinomycetes > Streptosporangiales > Streptosporangiaceae > Nocardiopsis > Nocardiopsis merdipullorum. The sequence continues at coordinate 13,862 of DXDP01000048.1, read as the reverse complement.
CACGGTCGGATCATCTCCCACCTGGGTATCGACCCGCTCACCACCGCCGCCCGCACCGGTGAACACCCCGCGATGGCCGATGCGGCCGGTTTTGCCGCGGACCGGGCCAAGGACCGTCCCGGGCTGGGGTTGTTCACCGCCGATGCCACGGTCGTGCACAACGCGGGTGGCTCCGATGCCCAGGAACTCGGTTGGGCCATCGCCGCCGGTACCGCCTACCTGCGTGCCCTGAACGAGTCCGGGTTCGCAGTGGCCGAAGCCGCCCGCAGGATCGAGTTCCGCCTGGCCGTCAACGCCGACCAGTTCGCCGGGATCGCCAAACTGCGTGCGGTACGCGCCATGTGGAACCAAATCCTGGCGGCCAGTGGTGTGCCCGCCGATCAGCGCACCATGCGGGTGCACGCGACCACTTCCGAAGCGATGCTCACCCGCCATGACCCGCACGTGAACATGCTGCGGACCACCGTGGCCACCTTCGCCGCCGGGGTGGGTGGTGCGGACGCGGTGACCGTGGAGCCCTTCGACGCGGCGATCGGACTGCCCGACGACTTCGCCCGCCGTATCGCCCGCAACACCCAGTCGATCCTGGTGGAGGAGTCACACCTGTCCCGGGTCCTGGACCCGGCCGGTGGTTCCTTCTTCGTGGAGAACCTCACCCGTGAGGTGTACCGCGCCGGATGGGACTTCTTCCGAAAGACCGAACAGGCCGGTGGGGCGGCCCAGGCCCTGCACAGCGGTCTGGTACGTGAGCACGTGGACGCGGTGTGGCAGCAGCGGCGCCATGACCTGGCACATCGCAGCGCCCCGCTGACCGGGGTCAGCGAGTTCCCCAACCCCGACGAGACACCCTTGCAACGTCCCCGGGACCCGGTACGCGCGCAACCTCAAGAGAGCCAACAGCCCCAGACCCTGCCGGTGCGTCGTTACGCCCAGGAGTACGAGGCGCTGCGGGATCGCTCCGACGCGCACCGGGCCCGCACCGGGGCCCGGCCCACCGCATTCCTGGCCACATTGGGGCCGGTGGCCGCCCACACCGCGCGTGCCTCCTTTGCCGGCAACCTGTTGGCCGCCGGGGGAATCACCACCCTGGAACCCGGACCGCTGGAGGATGCCTCGGCCGCCGCACACGCCTTCGCCGATTCCGGTGCGCGGGTGGCGGTCATCTGCTCCTCCGACCGCTTCTACGACGAACACGCCCAGGCCGTGGCTCGGGCACTCAAGGGTGCCGGGGCCCGCCGGGTGGTGTTGGCGGGCAAGCCCCACGATGCCTACCGACAAGCCGGAGTGGACGCCTTTGCCCACGTCGGCTGCGACGCGGTGGCGCTGGTGACCGATCTGGTGGATGTGTTGCTCACCGAGCCTCCACCTTCACCACCGGGCGAAGACCTCGGCGCGCAGGCCTCCACCGAATCCACACACGCACAGGGGGAGGGCACATGATCCCCAACTTTTCCGACACGGCCCCGGAACTACCGGAGTTCTCCGGTGAGGGCGCCGCTCAATGGCGGCGTGCCGTGGAGGACACCACGGGCAAGGCGGTCGATGCCCTGGAATGGGAAACCCCCGAGGGCATCGGCGTCAAACCGCTCTACACCCCCGACGACCGTGCCGGGCTGGACTTCGTGCACGGGCTTTCGGGTATTGCCCCGTACTTGCGTGGTCCTTATCCGACCATGTACGTCAACCGGCCCTGGACGATTCGCCAGTACGCCGGGTTCTCCACCGCCCAGGAATCCAACGCCTTCTACCGGCGGAACCTGGCCGCCGGCCAAAAAGGGTTGTCGGTGGCTTTCGACCTGGCCACCCATCGCGGTTACGACTCCGACCATCCCCGGGTGGGCGGTGACGTCGGGATGGCCGGGGTGGCCATCGACTCCATCTACGACATGCGTGAGCTCTTCGACGGGATCCCGTTGGACCGGATGAGCGTGTCGATGACCATGAACGGTGCTGTACTGCCGATCCTGGCTCTGTACATCGTCGCCGCCGAGGAACAGGGTGTACCTCCCGAGAAACTTTCCGGGACCATCCAGAACGACATCCTCAAGGAGTTCATGGTCCGTAACACCTACATCTATCCGCCCCAGCCCTCGATGCGGATCATCTCCGACATCTTCGCCTACACCTCCAAGCGCATGCCGCGCTTCAACTCCATCTCCATCTCCGGCTACCACATGCAGGAGGCCGGGGCCACCGCCGACCTGGAGCTGGCCTACACCCTGGCCGACGGGGTGGAGTACATCCGCGCCGGTCAACGCTCGGGGCTGGATGTGGACGCCTTCGCGCCGAGGCTGTCGTTCTTCTGGGCGATCGGTATGAACTTCTTCATGGAGGTCGCCAAGCTGCGTGCGGCCCGCCTGCTGTGGGCACGCCTGGTCAAGGATCTGGGTGCGGTCCGGGACAAGTCGTTGAGTCTGCGCACCCACTCGCAGACCTCGGGGTGGTCGTTGACCGCCCAGGACGTGTACAACAACGTGGTCCGCACGTGTGTGGAGGCGATGGCGGCCACCCAGGGCCACACCCAGTCGCTGCACACCAATGCCCTGGACGAGGCGTTGGCCCTGCCCTCGGACTTCTCCGCACGTATTGCACGCAACACCCAGTTGTTGTTGCAGCAGGAGTCGGGCACCACCCGCACGGTGGACCCCTGGGGTGGTAGTTACTACGTCGAACGCCTGACCCAGGAACTTGCCACCAAGGCCTGGGAGCACATCCAGGAGGTCGAAAAGGCCGGCGGTATGGCCGCAGCGATCGATGCCGGACTGCCCAAGATGCGTATCGAGGAGGCCGCGGCACGTACCCAGGCACGCATCGACTCCGGCCGCCAACCGGTGATCGGGGTCAACAAGTACCGGCCCGGGTCCGAGGACGAGATCGAGATCCTCAAGGTCGACAACTCCAAGGTGCGCGCCGAGCAGTTGGAGAAACTGTCCCGCCTGCGTGCCGAGCGTGACCCGGAAGAGGTACGTGCTGCCTTGGCCGCCCTGACCGAGGCGGCCGGGCGTACTTCCAAGGCCGACGAGAACCTGACCGACAACCTTCTTGCGGCGGCGGTCGATGCGGCCCGGGCCAAGGCCACGGTGGGGGAGATCTCCGAGGCGATGGAGAAGGTCTTCAATCGCCACTTGGGGCAGATCCGTACCATCCAGGGTGTGTACAAGGACGAGGCCGCGCACAGTACCGACACCGCCGGGTTGATGGAGCGTGTGAGCGCACGCGTCGACGAGTTCGCCGAGGTGGAGGGGCGCCGCCCCCGGATCCTGGTGGCCAAGATGGGTCAGGACGGGCACGACCGGGGCCAGAAGGTCATCGCGACCGCTTTTGCGGATCTGGGTTTTGACGTGGACGTGGGTCCGTTGTTCCAGACCCCGGCGGAGGTGGCCGCCCAGGCGGTGGAGGCCGACGTGCACGTGATCGGGGTGTCGTCCTTGGCGGCCGGGCACCTGACCCTGGTGCCTGCGTTGCGTGAGGAATTGTCCGCGTTGGAGCGTTCCGACATCATGGTCGTGGTCGGTGGGGTCATCCCGCCGGGTGACTTCGAAGAGCTCAAGCAGGCGGGTGCGGCGGCGATCTTTCCCCCCGGGACCGTCATCGCCGAGGCCGCCGTCGACCTCCTCGAGCAGCTGGAGGCACAGTCGGAAGTGGAGGGGTGAGCGTGGCCGGTACCGGCCCGACGTGGAGGCAGGCTTCGAAGGCTCGGAGCATGTCCCGCAGTGGACCTCCCGTGGACGTGAATGCTCTGGCCGAGGGGGTTCTGTCCGGGCACCGGCCGACCCTGGCCCGGGCGATCACGCTCGTGGAGTCCCGACGGCCCGACCACATGCGTGCCGCTCAGGACCTGCTGGTGGAGTTGCTCCCACACACGGGGAAGGCCCAGCGTGTGGGCATCACCGGGGTGCCCGGTGTCGGCAAGTCCACGTTCATCGACGCGTTCGGCACCTTGCTCACCGAGGCCGGACACAAGGTCGCGGTCCTGGCCGTGGATCCTTCTTCCACCCGTACAGGTGGCAGCATTCTCGGGGACAAGACCCGTATGGCGCGTTTGGCCACGGACCCGAACGCGTTCATCCGTCCCTCACCGAGCGCGGGCACGCTCGGTGGTGTGGCCCGTGCCACTCGCGAAACCATGCTGCTCATGGAAGCGGCCGGGTTCGACGTGGTGCTGGTGGAGACGGTCGGTGTCGGCCAGTCCGAGGTCACCGTCGCCGCGATGGTGGACTGCTTCTTGTTCCTCACCCTGGCTCGCACCGGTGATCAGCTGCAAGGCATCAAGAAGGGCGTGCTGGAGCTGGTGGACGTGGTCGCGGTGAACAAGGCCGATGGGCCGCACGTCGACGATGCTCGCAAGGCGGCCCGGGAGTTGTCCCGTGCGCTGCGCCTGCTCCAGCCGGTCCATCCGAAGTGGCGTCCGCCGGTACTGACATGCAGTGGACTGACCGGTGACGGGCTCGACAAGGTGTGGCAGACGGTGGGCGAGCACCGCAGGGTGCTGGAGGAAGATGGGGGCCTGGAGGGGCGGCGTAGTCACCAGCGGGTCAGTTGGATGTGGGATCAGGTTCGGGATCAGTTGATGGACGCCTTCTTGCACGATCCCGAAGTGAGTCGGCTCATTCCGGGTGCGGAGGAAGTGGTCCGTTCGGGTGAGACGACCGCCACACTGGCGGCGCGGCGCCTCCTCGATTCCTTCACTCGGAGTGACCGGTCCTCGGAGGGCATGCCTGCTGGTCAGCAAGAGGGAGACGAGGACCCGAAGGGATGAAGTGTCGCAAGGGACACCTGGTTCGATGTCGTAGGATAACAGGGAGTAAGCGGTTGATATCGGGCATTCTCTGGCGGGTTCGTGTCCACCAGGCGAAAAATTCTGCCCCACACCATTCCCGAAAGAGCAGTCTGCTTATACCGTGAGTGTCCAACGATCTACCAGACCTCGCGGACGCGTCATTTGCATCTTCCCTCGGTCCGGCTCTGTGGGAGTGGTGTCGGAACAGGTGGGTGGCGTCCGTCGGTCTGCGTATGGTGAAGCGAAGGGACCCCTCACCATCACCACGTGGGGCCGGGAGGAGTGAACGTGCACAGGCTTGGACTGAGCACGCGGGTGGAGAACCGCAGCGTGATCGTCGCGGTCGAGGGTGAACTCGACATCGCGACCGCCGATGACCTCCGGGAACACATACAGGTTGCGATCGACGACCACGGGCCGTGGTTGATCCTGGATCTGTCCGCTCTGAACTTCATGGATTCCAGCGGACTCAACGTCATCATCAACGCCTACCGCACCGTCCGTGACACCGACGGCGCACTGGCGTTGGCAGCACTCAACGAGCGAGTGACCAAGGTCGTCCGCCTGGTCGGCCTGCATCGTCAGGTTCCGGTCCACAAGACCGTGTCCACCGCCATCACCGCGATGGAAGCCCTGGAGGCCAAGAGCCAGGCGGGTTGACCCCAAAACCACCGGTTCTTGCGTCCTTGGGACCGTGACCGGCCACGACACCCAGCCACACGACGAACAGGGTTTTCGGCGCACGCACCGTCGTGCGCCGGCCCCGTTGTCCCCCCGATACCCTTCGTGGGTACAGGGTGTCGGGGGCATTGCGCACCGCTCACCCGGTGCGTAACATCACATCGAATCGTTTCGACGAGGGGCGGGACAACGCGGTGCGGATCTCCGATGTGGCCCGGCACGCCGGGGTGTCACCGAGCACTGTGTCCTACGTGCTCAGCGGTAAAAGGTCCATCTCAGAGACCACCCGGCGACGTGTACGCCGCAGCATCGAGGCTCTTGGTTACCAACCACACGCGGGCGCTCGCTCCCTGGCCAGCCGCCGCACCAACGTGATCGCACTGGTCGTTCCGTTGCGCGAGGACGTGCACGTGCCCGTTGCGATGCGGTTCGCCGTCTCCGTGGTCACCGCGGCCCGGCTCCACGACTACGACGTTCTCCTTCTCACCCAGGGGGAAGGCCCCGATGGGTTGCGTCGGATCGCCGCCGGGGCCCTGGCCGACGGTGTGATCGTCATGGACGTGGAATCCGACGACGCCAGGGTTCCCGTGTTGCGTTCCCTCGACCTGCCTTCCGTGCTCATCGGTGTTCCCGAGGACACCGATGATCTGACCTGTGTGGACCTCGACTTCGCCGCGGCCGGTGCGGCCTGCGTGCACCACCTCGCCGATCTCGGCCACACCGACATCGCCTTCATCGGCCAGCCGCCGTCGGTGTATGAGCGCCGCACCGGTTTTGCCGAACGCACCGTCGCCGGGTTCGAGGCGGCCGCCGCCGAACGCGGTGTGCACGCCACACTGCACCCCTGCGCCCCCAACACCGCATCGAAGGTCGCCAAGGAGTTGTTGCGCGATCGCCCTGATCTGTCCGGGCTCATCGTCCACAACGAGTCCTCCCTGATGTGGCTTTTGGATGCCTTCGCCGACCAGGGGCGCACACCACCCGACCCGGAGACTGCGGTGATCGGGCCCTTGCCCGCCGGGGTGCCGCCGATGACCCAGGTCGACCTGCCCGCCGAGGAGGTCGGTGCTCGGGCCGTGGACATGCTCATGGAGCAGATCGAAGGCCACGGTGAATTGGGTATCACCCTGTTGGAGCCACGACTGACCACCCGAAAGAACACCGCCGTATAGCTCCCACCCCTGATCCCACATTCTTTTCCGACACCCGTTATCGAAGCGCTTCGAAAACCTTTTTCGAGAAAACAAAAACATGTTGCCCACCTGAGGGAAGGACCCCCGTGTTCAACAAGATCCACGACGGCGTCGAATGGCGTGGAAGCCACCAGGTCGTCCGGGCCCAGGCCTGGGGCGCTGACAGTATTCGCGTCCGAGCAGGACTCTCCACCCTTCACGATGTTCCCGGTGCCCTGCACGAAAAGCCCGATGCGACCCCGGAAGTGTCGGTGGAGGAGGACCGGGCACTTGTCGTCAACGGCACCCTCACCCTGGAGGTCTCCGGTGACGGCGTGCTCCGCTTCACCCGCACCGACACCGGTGAAGAACTCCTCCAGGAAGAGCGCGCACACTTTTGGTGGCCCGGCCCGCGCGCCTACACGTCGACCGGAAACGGCTACTACCGGATCGAACAGCGCTTTTCCGCACAACCCGATGAACGCCTCTACGGGCTCGGGCAGCACACCCACGGTCTTCTCGACCAAAAGGGTGCGGTGATCGACCTCGTCCAGCGAAACGCCGAGGTCACCATCCCCTTCATGGTCTCCTCCCGTGGCTATGGCTTCCTGTGGAACAGTCCCGCCGTCGGCCGGGTCGAACTGGCCGAGACCGGTACCCGCTGGGTCAGTGACAGCGCCCGACAGATCGACTACTGGGTGACCGCGGCCGACAGGCCCGCAGAGATCCTCGCCCGGTACGCCGACGCCACCGGACACGCACCGATGCTCCCCGAGTTCGCCTCCGGGTTCTGGCAGTGCAAGCTGCGCTACCGCACCCAGGAAGAACTCCTGGAGGTCGCCCGTGAATACAAACGCCGAGGCCTGCCCCTGTCGGTCATCGTCAGTGACTTCTTCCACTGGACCCATCTCGGGGACTGGAAGTTCGACCTCACCGAATGGCCCGACCCCCGGGCCATGGTCGAGGAGTTGCGTGAACTCGGCGTGGAACTCATGGTGTCGGTGTGGCCGTCGGTGAGCCCGCTCAGCGAGAACTACCAGAAGATGCTGCAATCCGGGCACCTCATCGCGACCGAGCAGGGGCCGCCGGTCCACGCCGACTGGGCGGACAAGGGTGTGGACGCGCATGTGCAGGTGTCGTTCTACGACGCCACCAACCCCGAGGCGCGTGAGTTCTTCTGGGACCGGCTCCGGGAGAACTACCTGTCCCTGGGTGTCCGGGTGTGGTGGCTCGATGCCTGTGAACCCGAACTGAAGCCCGGCCACCCCGAGAACCTGCGCTACCACCTGGGCCCGGGCACCGAGGTCGGCAACATCTACCCCGCCCTGCACGCGAGTGGTGTCCACCAGGGCATGCTCGACTCCGGAGAGTCCGAAGTCATCACCTTGTGCAGGTCCGCCTGGGCCGGTAGCCAGCGCTACGGCGCCGCGCTGTGGTCGGGGGACATCGACACCACCTTCGCCTCACTGCGCACCCAGATCCGAGCCGGACTCAACGTGGCGATGTCCGGTCTGCCCTGGTGGACCACCGACATCGGTGGGTTCCACGGCGGTGACCCCGACTCACCCGCCTACCGAGAACTGCTCGTGCGTTGGTTCCAGTACGGGGTCTTCTGCCCGCTACTGCGCCTGCACGGTTTCCGGGAGCCTTCCGCCGAACTGGACCCGTCCATGACCGGTGGTCCCAACGAGGTGTGGTCCTACGGCGAAGAGGTCTACGAGATCCTCCGTGAGTTGCTGTTCCTCCGGGAACGGTTGCGTCCGTACGTGATGGAGCAGATGCGCCTGGCCCACGAACAGGGGCTGCCGCCCATGCGTCCGTTGTTCGTGGACTTCCCGGACGATCCCGATGCCTGGGACGTGGAGGACGCGTTCCTGTTCGGACCGGACATCCTGGTGGCCCCGGTGGCCGAGGCCGGTGCCCGCTCCCGGTGGGTGTATCTGCCGGCCGGCTCCGACTGGACCGACCCCTGGACCGGGACCGTGCACACGGGCGGGGGCTCCATCGAGCTCGACGCACCGCTGGACAGGGTGCCCGTCCTGTTGAGGGAAGGGGCCGATGTGCCCGTCCGGGCCGACCGGTAGGGCCGAACAAGCCGGGTGCTCGGGAAAAGCACGAAGTCGTCCGCCGAGCACCCGCACCTCTTTCCTCCACACGCCCGGTCGAAGGGGGCATGTCCGAAGGGTTGTCGGGTTTTCCTTCCCGGCCGACGGACACGTGCCCCGGCCGGGAAGAGGCGGCCGGGGACACGAGATCATGTGGTGGTCAGTCCAGGTTCTGTTGCTCGACCTCCCAGTCGGTGTCGCACAGGCCGCAGTCGTCGCCGACGAATTCCCGCGCGGCTTCCGCGTCGTCCTTGAGGTGCCACTGCAACCAGGCGGTTCCCACGCGACCGTACTCACCGCCGTTCGGTTCTCCGAAGGTCCCGGAGTGGCCGACGTCGAGGGCACCCAGGAAAGCGGGGAGTTCCTCGGGCAGTCGCCCCCAGTCCTCGAGGGCGTTCCGATGGGCGATGTCGGTGGGACCGCCGGTGAAGTAGGCGACGGGAGCGTGCAGGTTCTCGACCAGGTGGGTGTCGGAAGGATCGAGCAGTCCGCTGTTCCACAGCACGGTGGTGTCGATGCGGGGATCGTCGGCCACCTCGTAGGTTTCCAGACCACCGCAGGACTGGCCCATCACGGCGATGTTGTCCGTATCGATCTTGCCCCGGTATTTGCTGAAGGCGCGCTCGTTCTCGGCCACGGCCCAGTCGACGGCGTCGATGAGCATGTCGGCGTCGGTTCGACCCGAGCCGTTCGGTCGACCGTTGGCGATCACGAGGAAGCCGTGTGAGGCAAATTCCAGGAGTACATCTTCGAACATCGTGCCATTGGCCAGGCAAGCACCGTTGCCCCAGGCGACGATCGGAAGCTGCTCGTCATCGGGAAGGGTGCTGGGGCGGTAGATCGTGTGGTCGCGCAGACGCAAGGAGGTGTCGTACTGGGCGTCGTACGGCCCGGTACCGCTCATCGTCTCGACGGGGTCGGCAGCGGCGGCCGAGACGCCGAAAGGGATCAGGAGGGCTGCAGCGACGAGTGGGGTGAGGAACAGGGCGAGACGTCGGTGGAACGGGGTGCGCGATCGCATGTCGCGTCTCCTCGAAAGTAGCGGGGAACGAGGGGGCACGGCGCCGTTGTTCTTCGACTGTTCGACGGTCTTGCGTACTTGTCAACGGGGGTCGGGGGAAGACACGTGGTTCCGCCGATCGGTGATCTGCAGGGGTACGTGGGTTTGTGCGTCGGTCGTGAGGGGCCGCCCTTCCGAAGTCGTGGGAAGGGAGGCCCCGTACGTGATCAGGGTTCCGTTCGAGATCGGCCTACCGGCGCACCCCGAGCAGGTGTTCCAGGGCCAGCTGGTCCAGGCGCTCGAAGTGGTAGCCGCGCTCGCCCACCCGGTCCAGATCGATCTCCTCGCTGAGCAGGTCCGACAGGGACTCTTCCGCACCGAGGGTCGGCTGGGACAGCTCCGGTACACGCGAGGCCTCCAAGGCCTGAACGACCTCCGGGTCGGCACGGAACGCCGCCGCCCTCTCCTTGAAGATCAGGTAGTTGCGCATACAGGCCGCGGCCGACTCCCACACACCGTCCATGTCCTCGGTCCGCGGCGGCTTGAAGTCGAACTGCAACGTGCCGTCGTAGCCCTCCCGCTCGAGCAGGTCGACGAGGAAGAAGGATTCCTTGATGTCACCCCCGCCGAAGCGCAGGTCCTGGTCGTACTTGACACCACGCTGGCCGTTGAGGTCGATGTGGTAGAGCTTGTCCGACCACAGGGCCTGCGCGACACCGTGCACGAAGTTCAACCCGGCCATCTGCTCGTGGCCGACCTCCGGGTTCACGCCCACCAACTCGGGGTGTTCGAGTTCGTTGATGAAGGCGAGCGCGTGCCCGACGGTGGGCAGGAGTACGTCGCCGCGCGGCTCGTTCGGCTTGGGTTCGATGGCAAAGCGCAGGTCGTAACCTTTGTCCCGCACATAGGAGGTCAGGATGTCGAACGCCTCGCGCAGCCGGTCGAGGGCGGCGGCGTCGTTCTTGCCGGCCTCGCTCTCCGCACCGTCCTGGCCACCCCAGCACACGTAGGTCTTCGCACCGAGGGAGACTGCGAGCTCGATGTTGCGGATCACCTTGCGGATCGCGTAGCGCCGCACGTCACGGCTGTTGGAGGTGAAGCCACCGTCCCGGAACACCGGGTGGCTGAACAGGTTGGTGGTGACCATCGGCACGGCCAGACCGGTTTCCTCCAGCGCGGACCGGAACCGCTTGAGGATCGCCTCCCTCTCGGATGCACTGCTGCCGGGCGGGACGAGGTCGTCGTCGTGGAAGGTGATGCCGTAGGCGCCGAGGTCGGCGAGGCGGCGGACCGCTTCGACACTGTCCAGCTCCGGACGGATCGGCTCACCGAAGGTGTTGACCCCGCGCCAGCCCACGGTCCACAGGCCGAAGGTGAACTTGTCCGCGGGCACGGGCCGGTAATCGCTCATTGGGGTGTCTCCTGGGGAACGGCCGACGGCCTTGTGATTGGATGCACCCCTAGTTTGTCTAGATCCCCAACTAAATGTCAACGGAACGCGGAGGGCTCCAAGAGTTCTCCGGCAACGCCCCCCGGCAACGCCCCCCACCGCAAGGAGACACGGACATGCCCGACGTACGTCCAGACCACGCATCTTCCCGGACCGTCCACACCACCCGACCGGTCGAGGACTGGGAGGACGCCCTCATCACCGGGAACGGAAGCACGGGCGCGCTCGTGCACTCCACCCACGACCGCATCCGTGTCACCCTCTCCCACGAACGACTGTTCCTTCCCGTCACCGCGCCCCTGCCCGCACCGCACACCGCACCGCTCCTTTCCGAACTGCGTTCCATGCTCGGAGAAGGCCGGGCCGAGGCCACCGCCGAACGCATCGTCGCCGCAGCAACGGCCGAACATCCCGGGTACTCCCGGACCCGCTGGATCGACCCGTTGGTCGGTGCCGCCCTGCTCTCCTTGCGTCTGCGCTCTCCCCGTCCCGGAAACCTCCACCGCACCTGTGACCTGGACTCGGGCCTGGTCAGCGAATACCTGCCCGACAAAATCGTCCACCGGGTCTTCGCCTCCCGGGCCGACGACGTCGTTCTTGTGGAAGTGAACGCACCCGAAGGCCTGAACGCACTGCTGAGCCTTTCCCTCCTGGAGGAGCGCCCGCCCGTACCGATCACGGGCACGACCGAGGTCAACCACGACCTGCTCGGACTCCGCGTCGGTTTCCCCGAACGCCCGTCCGGGACCATCCCCGGCCACACCGTGGACTGTGACGTCGACGTCGAAGGCGGAAGCGTGCGCAAGACCGGAGACGGCCTGGAACTGCTCGGTGTGTCCCGCCTGCTCCTGGCCCTTCGTGTACGAGTGGCCCACCCCGATCAGGACGCGCCCCCGCCCACCGGATCGACCGGGCTGCTCCGTTCCGGACCTGGTACCGACCCAGGTCCGAAAACCCACACCCTGGCCCCACTCCTGGATCGACACCGTGCCGAACACGGCGCGCTGATGGACCGCTTCCGGCTACGGCTCGGCAAGGCCGGTCCCAGCACACGAAGGAGCGAGGAGCTCCTGGCGGAAGGGGCCGGCCCCGAGCTGGTCACCCGCCTGGTCGACGCGGGTCGATACGCCATCGTCTCCAGCTGTGGAGCACTCCCACCCACCCTCCAAGGCGTGTGGAGCGGTACCTACGACCCGCCGTGGCGCTCGGGTTACACCTTCGACGGAAATCTGCCCTCCGCGGTGGCAGCGCTGCACACCACCGGCACACCCGAACTGATGAACGGTCTGTTCGATCTGCTCGACGACTACGCCGATGACCTCACCGAGAACGCCCGCCGCCTCTACGGCTGCCGTGGCGTCCTGGTGCCGCCGCACGCCTCCACGCACGGACGCCACAACCACTTCGGCCCGGTGTGGTGCTTGACCTGCTGGACCTCGGGTGCGGCCTGGATGGCTCGCTTGTACTGGGACCATTACTCCCACACCCGGGACCGGGCGTTCCTTCGGGACCGGGCTCTGCCGTTCCTCACCGCCGCGGCCGAGTTCTACGAGGACTTCCTCACCGAGGAGGGGTTCAACCCGTCCTATTCGCCGGAGAACACCCCCGCAGACACCGACGGTCAGGCGTGTGTCAACGCCACGATGGACGTGGCCGCTGTTCGCGACCTGGTGCGAAACCTGGTGCGGACCCACCGAATCCTGGGTCTGCCGGGGGCGCGGCGTTGGATCGCGCTGGTCTGCCGATTGCCCGGCTACCGGATCGGTGAGGGCGGAGTTCTCGCCGAATGGGCCACCCCCACCGGGAAGGGGGGCGCCCAGCAGCGCGACCAGCACGCGCACCGGCACGCCTCCCATCTGTTCCCGCTCTGGTACGAGTCGGATCCTGCGCTGGCCGGTCCGGCCTTGCGTGAGGCGGCTGTGCGTACGGTGCGTGCCCGACTGTCCTGGTGGCAGGGCCAGGAGGCGGACGAGATGGCGTTCGGGCTGTCGCAACTGGGTCTGGCCGCCGCTCGCCTGGGTATGGCCGAGGAGGCCCACGAGGCGCTCACCCTCATGGCCACCCGGTACTGGCGTCCCACACTGGTACCCACACACAACAGGAACGCGTTGTTCAACGTGGACATCGGCGGTGGTTTTCCGGCCGTGGTGGCCGCGATGCTGGCCGGATCCACCGAGGGACGGCTCGACCTGTTGCCCGCCCTGCCGAATTCCTGGAGGGAGGGGAGTGTGCAGGGTCTGCGTGCCCGGGGTGGGGTCCTTGTCGATTCCCTTGCCTGGGAAGAAGGTACTGCTGTGGCCCATGTGCGTTCGGTGGAGCCCCGTGCACTGTGGGTGGGTCTGCCCGACGGCACGCGTCGACAACTGCGCACCGAGCCGGGCAAGGCAGCCACCCTGCGATTTCCCACCTTTTTCGATACCGACTGTCGAAGCGCTTCGAAATTTCTTCGCTGACACCTCTTGTCGCACTCTCGCGAGCTCTTCAGAATGATGTTCATTCATGGCCGCCCACCGAGTCCCGGATGTTTCGGTGGGGGACCGGACCGTCAAAACACAGGAGCCCGCTCCATGCCTTCCGACCCCCGAGAAAACAACGTACGGCGACGACATCGAGAAAGACCGTGGCGCCGATCTCGTCGATGGCCCCTCCTGGCCGGGGTGACCGCACTCCTCAC
>DXDP01000513.1 GCA_019115445.1 Candidatus Nocardiopsis merdipullorum | reverse complement strand
CCGGCCTCGATCATATCGACGATGTCGTCCCCGGGGCTCACCAGGGAGGGAGCGGCGTCGGTGCGGGAGCAGGCTGACAGGAGGACGGCCCCGGACAGGGCAATCCCCCCGCCGACAAGAGCGCGGCGGGTGATTTCTGGCATGGCTGAACTGTCCTTCGCTCTGAGATGGGAAGAGGGCGTGGGAGTTCTGCCGGGTATTAGATCCGCAGAATCGACAGTTCGGAAAGGTTGGGAGACCGGGGAAGAGGACGGTGAGCGAGGAGCAGCGACGGCCGGAACGGCACAGGATGCAGCAGCACTCCACCGACGGGAGACGGCATGGGAAGTGCGAGCTCAGTCTTGGCGTTCAGGCATCCGGGGTTGGAAGCAACACAGTCGGAATACGTGGCGTTCCCAGAATCCCCGTGCCCGGCTTCCATGTTCTCGAAAGCGTGCTCGGAATGGCCTCCACTTGAGAAGGTAGTGCTGTGGGCAGTGGAGGCCGGTTTCGTGACGGTCTCCCACACCACAGCGCCGTGATAGCCCAGGAAGAGCAGAGCCAGCACCATCGCGGCGAACGGCAGCACCAGACGCACGGCAAAGGGGCGGCGCGTCGAGTGTGCGCTCACCAGCACCGACCACACACCCCGCGCACGACGGAGGCATCGGTCGGGTCCAAGTACTCTCGCTTCCACGGGCCCCACCTTAACCGAGATACAACCACGGGGTAGCGGGCCCCTCTTCCCTCTGAAGCCGCGCAGTCCGGTCACCTGCCATGCCCTGTTCAAACCGCTGACGTCCCTTGGTGGACGAGCTCCGGTGCATCGGTTCTGGCACGGTGAGGTGCCCGCCAGCCGAAGGGAGAGAACGACCAAAGCGGAGCCCCAAAAGGCAACGCGCGGACTGCATCCCACTACTGGTTTCGTCGCCGTCCCGCTCCACAGGCAAACCATGCGGAGAGGAGGGGGCGCACGACATCACCCTTGATCACTCTTTACCGAAACCCCTTTGTCATAATACCCCTAGGGGGTATACGTTGTCCGTATGAACGCAGCGTCATCCTCACACAGTGGACACTCGGATCATGAGCACCACACGCACCAGCGCGGCGACCACGCCGACCACGCCGACCACGCCGACCACGCGGAGCACGGTACGGGCCATGGACACCACGGGGGCCACCACGGTCATGGGGACCACGGTGACCACGTGGGCCGGTTCCGGCGGCTGTTCTGGATCATGCTGGTCCTGGCGGTGCCCACCGTCGGGTTGAGCGGCATGTTCGCCGACATCGTCGGCTACTCCCCGCCGGACGTGCCCGGGGTGGTCTGGATCCCTCCGCTCCTGGGCACCGTGATGTACCTCTGGGGAGGATGGCCCTTCCTGTCCGGGGCCGTCGAGGAGATCCGCTCCCTCAGGCCCGGCATGATGCTGCTGATCTCCCTGGCCATCACCGTGGCCTTCCTCTCCTCCTGGGGCGCGCACCTGGGTGTGCTCTCCCACGAACTCGAGTTCTGGTGGGAACTGGCGCTGCTGATCGTCATCATGCTGCTGGGCCACTGGATCGAGATGCGTTCCCTCGCGCAGACCTCCTCCGCCCTGGAGTCGTTGGCCACGCTGCTGCCGGACGAGGCGGAGAAGGTCTCCGGCGACGAGGTGGTCACGGTCGCGCCCTCCGACCTGGTGGTCGGAGACGTGGTCATCGTCCGGCCCGGCGGCCGTGTCCCGGCCGACGGTCACGTCACCGAGGGCGTCGCGGACATGGACGAGTCGATGATCACCGGCGAGTCCCGCCCCGTCAGTCGCGGTCCGGGCGACCGGGTCGTGGCCGGAACGGTCTCCACCGACACCGCGCTGCGGGTACGGATCACGGCCGTGGGCGAGGACACCGCGCTGGCGGGGATCCGACGCCTGGTCGCCGACGCCCAGAACTCCACCTCCCGAGCCCAGCGTCTGGCGGACAGGGCGGCCGCCTTGCTGTTCTGGTTCGCTCTGGGGTCGGCCGCCGTCACCTTCACCGTCTGGTCCCTCCTGGGCGCCCCAGACACCGCTCTGGTCCGAACCATCACCGTGCTGGTCATCGCCTGCCCCCACGCTCTGGGACTGGCGATCCCGCTGGTGGTCTCCATCGCCACCGAACGCGCCGCGCGGGGCGGGGTCCTGATCAAGGACCGCATCGCCCTGGAGAGCATGCGCACCGCCGACACCGTCCTGTTCGACAAGACCGGCACCCTGACCAAGGGCGAACCGGTAGTGGACCACGTGCTCCCCGCCGCCGGTCGCGGTGAGGACGAGGTGTTGGCCCTGGCGGCGGCCGCCGAGACCGACAGCGAGCACCCCTTGGCCAGGGCCATCGTGGCGGCGGCGCGGCGACGCGCCCTCGACGTGCCCGGGGCCGCCGACTTCCGGGCGTCCCCGGCCGAGGGCGTGACCGCGACGGTCGACGGGGAACGGATCGGTGTCGGAGGGCCCGGGATGCTGCGGACCCATGGCGCGGCGGAGCTGTCCGCCACCGAGCCATGGAAGGCCGAGGGCGCGATCATCCTGCACGTGCTCTCCGAAGGGGAGGTCATCGGCGCGCTCTCCCTGTCCGACGAGATCCGTGAGGAGTCCCATCAGGCCGTCCGGGCCCTGCACGCCTTGGGCCTGCGGGTCGTGATGATCACCGGTGACGCCGAGGCCGTCGCCCGCTCCGTCGCCGCCGACCTGGGCATCGACCAGGTCTTCGCCCAGGTACGCCCCGAGGAGAAGGGGGCCAAGGTCGCCGAACTACAGGCCCGGGGACACAGGGTCGCCATGGTCGGTGACGGAGTCAACGACGCCCCCGCCCTGGCCCGCGCCGACGTCGGCCTGGCCATCGGGGCCGGCACCGACGTGGCCATCGCCTCGGCCGGGGTGATCCTGGCCGGCGACGACCCCCGCTCGGTGCTCTCGGTCATCGAGCTGTCCCGGGCCGGTTACCGCAAGATGCGGCAGAACCTGTGGTGGGCCGCCGGGTACAACCTCGTCGCGGTACCGCTGGCGGCCGGTGTGCTGGCGCCCGTGGGCTTCGTGATGCCCATGGCCGTGGGCGCGGTGCTGATGTCGCTGTCCACGGTGGTGGTGGCGCTGAACGCCCAAGTGCTGCGCCGCCTGGACCTGCGTCCCGAGGCCAGTACGGAGGCGGTGCTCAGAAGGGCCGGCGCCGACGAGGGGACCGGCGCGCCCCGGCCCGTCGGGGCCTAGGAGGAACGAGCCGATACGCCGCAAGCGCCGAAGGTTCCCGTGTTCCAGGCGACGAAC
>DXDP01000512.1 GCA_019115445.1 Candidatus Nocardiopsis merdipullorum | reverse complement strand
CACCGTCGACATCGACGCCAACGGCATCGTGAGCGTGACCGCGAAGGACCTCGGTACCGGCAAGGAGCAGTCCGTCACCATCTCCGGTGGTTCGGCGATGTCCAAGGAAGACATCGACCAGATGGTGCGCGAGGCCGAGCAGTACGCCGAAGAGGACCGCAAGCGCCGCGAGGAGGCGGAGACTCGCAACAACGCCGAGTCCCTCGTCCACCAGACCGAGAAGGTCATCAAGGACAACGAGGACAAGATCCCGGCGGATGTGCGTTCCGAGACCGAGTCCGCGGTGGCCGAGCTGAAGACGGCCCTGGAGGGTACCGACACCGAGGCCATCCGTACCGCAAGCGAGCAGGTCGCCCTTGCCAGCCAGAAGATCGGTTCGGCGATCTACAGCCAGGGTGAGCAGGGCGGTGCCGACCAGGGTGCCCAGGGCGATGACGCGTCCGCTGAGGACGCCGATGTCGTGGACGCCGAGATCGTCGACGAGGACAACGGCAAGGACAACAAGTCCTGAGGCCGGGGTCGATCCGAGGAAGGAGGGCACGTCCTAGATGGCGCTGTCTGACAACAACACCCCGGGCAACGGCGAAGACGGTGAGGCGACCGAGGGTCCGGTGATCCGCGACAACCGGCGGATCGATCCCGAGACCTACCAGGCCCGGGAACCCAAGACCGAAGACAAGGACGAGGGGGAGGCCGCGGAGAGCACGGGGGGCGACGCCGAGGAAAACCTCGACGTCCCCGACACCCCCGAGGACCTTCTTTCGGAGGCGATCAACGCCGACGAGCGGGTCGTCGAGCTCACCAACGACCTCAAACGAGTGCAAGCGGAGTACTCCAACTACCGTAAGCGCGTCGAACGTGACCGACAGGCCGTGCAAGAGGCGTCCGTCGCCAAGGTCGTCGGTGAGTTCCTCCCGATCCTGGACGACATCGGACGGGCTCGGGAGCACGAAGAACTCACCGGTGGGTTCAAGGCGGTCGGTGAGGCCCTGGAAGCCGTCGTCACCAAGCTGGGACTGGAGAAGTACGGGGAGAAGGGCGACGAGTTCGACCCGACCGTCCACGAGGCGCTCACGCTCGTGCCGGCACCCAACATTTCCGTCCAAACGGTGATCGAGGTGTTCCAGCCCGGGTACCGCATCGACGAGAGGATTCTCCGTCCGGCCCGTGTGGTCGTGGGAGATCCCGCCGAGGAGACCGAGGAGACCGAGGAACCCTCCGGGGACGAAGGGACCTCCGAGGAGACCGGTGGCGAGACCGACAACAAGAAGTAGCGGATCGAACTCGCAACAGGCCTCGGCCGTGGACGCCACTCACGTGGTGCCCACGGCCGAGGCCGACCCCGCCGCTCGCCCGGCAGGGTGCACGTGGAAATATCGAACGCAACCGGGACCAGCGGGAGAAGGCACCAGTCGATGAGCACCAAGGACTACCTGGAAAAGGACTACTACAAGGTCCTCGGAGTCTCAAAGACCGCCTCGAAGGACGAAATCAAGCAGTCTTACCGCAAACTCGCCCGGGAGCATCACCCGGACGCCAACACCGACGATCCGGGGGCGGCCGAACGATTCAAGGAGATCTCCGAGGCCTACAACGTCCTGTCGGACGACAAACGGCGCAAGGAGTACGACGAGGCGCGCTCACTCTTCGGTGGTGGGTACCGGCCGGGAGGCGGTGGCACCGGCGCGGGCGGATTCGACATGAGCGACCTGTTCGGCCAGGGCGGTGCCCCCGGTGGTGAGCGCCTGAGCGACTTGTTCGGTGGGCTGTTCGGCAGCCGTGGGCGAGGTGGCGCCACCACCCGCAGCCGGCGAGGTGCCGACGTCGAGACCGAGGCGACACTGACTTTCCGTGAGGCGGCCGAAGGGGTCACGCGCTCCTTCCAATTGGCCAGTGAGGCACCGTGTCCTACCTGTAGAGGCACCGGCGCCAAGGCAGGCACCTCACCACGAATGTGTCCAAGATGTACCGGCACCGGACATGAAAGCACCAATTTGGGTGGCTTTTCGTTGTCCGAGCCGTGCAGTGAATGCCGCGGGCGGGGGCTGGTCGTGGACGACCCGTGTCCCACGTGCAGCGGCAGTGGACGCGGCAAGAGTACCCGTACGATCCAGACCCGCATCCCCGGCGGTGTGAACGACGGGCAGAAGATTCGCATCAAGGGCAAGGGCGCACCGGGTGAGAACGGTGGCCCGAACGGAGACCTGTATGTCGTCGTCCATGTGAAGGAGCACGCCGTGTTCGGTCGGAGCGGCGACAACGTGACCATCACCATCCCGGTGACGGTTCCCGAGGCGGCGTTGGGCGCGGACGTACGGGTACCCACCATCAGCGGCTTCCCGGTGACCGTGAAGGTCCCACCGGGTACACAGAACGGGCGCAAGCTGCGTGTTCGGGGCAAGGGCGCCACCCGTGGCGACGGCACCCCCGGGGACATGATCGTCACCTTCGAGGTCAAGGTTCCGCAGACACTCAGCAGTGATGCCCGAGAGGCACTGGAGAAGTTCCGATCGGCGACGTCCGACTACGACCCGCGCGACGGGCTCGAGGCGCGGGCGAAGGGTGCGTGAATGAAGTGAACGATCCTTCCTTCGGCGCTGACGCGCCGGTCTATGTGATCTCGGTGGCCGCCGAGTTGGCCGGTATGCACCCGCAGACTCTGCGGCAGTACGACCGATTGGGGATCGTCTCGCCAGGCCGTGCGTCCGGTCGTGGACGCCGGTACTCCATGCGCGATGTTCAGACGCTGCGTGAGGTGCAACGCCTGTCGCAGGAGGAAGGTATCAACCTCGCCGGGATCAAACGGATCCTGGAGTTGGAGGACGAGGTGGAGGAGTTGCGTGAGCAGATCTTCCACCTGGCGAACGAGCTGGAGGCGGCGCGCCGGGCGGTGACTCGTCGGGGGCGTCCTTCCCACTCGGACGGGGGCCCGGTCCGTGGGGAGCTGGTGCGCCGCACTCGGCTGACGATCTTCAACACCGCCGAGCAGTCCCGGGAGGACGAGCGCGGCAGGCAGTCACGGGGGCCCGAACAGGGGCGCTCCGAGGACAGCTGATTCAAGGGGCGATCGGCTCGGAAGCGGCTCGGCTTCGCACACGGCCGATGACCACGAAGGACTGACGGGGCTCCGGGGCGGTGACACATGGGGCACGGTCAGCCATGTTCAATCACTCTTTGTGACCTTACTTGTGAAGGAATCACCGCATGAACTACAAGCTCACTCAGAAGAGCCAGGAGGCTCTGGCAGCGGCGATCCGCCGTGCCACCACCGATGGAAACCCACAGACCGAACCCGTACACCTGCTGGCCGCACTGCTCGACCAGGCCGAGGGCATCGCTCGACCGTTGTTGAAGGAGGTCGGTGCCGGCCCCGATGGCCTGAAGGACAAGGTCGAGGTGGCCGTCAAGGCGTTGCCGAAGGCCGCCGGTGCCACTGTCGGTTCTCCGAGTGCCTCGCGTCAACTCACCGTGTCCATCAACACTGCTGCGCAGCGTGCCCAGCAGATGGAGGACGAGTACGTCTCCACCGAACACCTGTTGGTCGGCCTGGCCACCGACGGGGGTGAGGCGGCCCGGTTGTTGCGTGAGGTCGGCGCCGGCCCCGAGTCGCTGTTGGAGGCTTTCGAGCAGGTACGTGGCAAGGGGCGGGTCACTTCCGAAAACCCCGAGGACACCTACCAGTCCTTGG
>DXDP01000047.1 GCA_019115445.1 Candidatus Nocardiopsis merdipullorum | reverse complement strand
CCCACCAGCAAGGGCCATGAACGGATCTGAGGGTCGACCGTCGGCCCCACCAGCACCAACGAGCCCACGTCGTCGGGTGCGCGCACTGCGGCCTCGACGACCACCTGGGTGCCCATGGAAGTACCCAGAAGACAGGGGGCGGTGAGGTCTTTGGCCCGCAACCAGTCCAGGACGGCCTCGGCGAGTACTCCGACGCTCACGTCCTTCTCGGTGGCGGTGCTCGCGCCAAAACCCGGCAGGTCGAGGGCCCAGGTCTCCCGGACCCCGCCGGACACCTCGAGCAACGGCAGGTTCTGTCGGGAGGAAACCCCTGCGCCGTGCACGCAGACCACCGCAGGTCCCTTCCCGGTCACGTGTCGGCTGGTGATCTTCCCCTGCGGGAGCACGTCCGTCTCCCTGCGCAACCGCATGTTGTTCCCCCATCAACATTTCCGGCTCTTGTTGCCTGACGGTGTGTGGGCGACCACTACCCGTACGGGGGTCGATCGAATCGGTTCTTGCGCTCTCCCGGGGGCACAGATCAAGTCGGTGATTATTCGGTGAACACTGCCCGGTGGTGTTCGAGGCCCGGTCGATGTTCTTCGAAGACTCCCTGTCTTTGGGCGCAGCACTCGGCTCCGGAACCGTTGCGTGGTGCGGGTCAGCGCTCCGTCAGGGCAACACGCTCCAGGTAGGCGTCCCTGGAGGGCACCAGATGCGCCCGGCAGGTTCGTGCCAGGAGTTCACTGTCTCCTGCTCGCAGCGCCTCGAGCATCCTCCAGTGTTCTTCCTGACTTCGATGCAGCGATTCCGGTGAGGTGACGGTCACCGAGCGGATGGAGTGGGCCATCCTCGCGTACCGATTGATGGCCTCCACCAGTACCTCGTTGTCGGAAAGGGCGAAGAGTTCCCGGTGGAAGGCCATGTTGGTGGTGACGACGGCCCGTAGGTCGTTGGCCTCGACCGAGGCATCGTGGCGCTTCTGGGCCTCTGTCAGGCTCTCCAGTCGACGGGGGTCGACGGGAAAGGTGATGAGTTCGGCGCACGAGACCTCCAGGAGGTCGCGCAGAACGTAGAGGTCCCGGACCTCCTTGGCCGTGTAGGAACGCACGAAAGCACCCGCGTTACGTCTGCGTTCGACCAGGCCTCGTGCCTCCAGAAGCTGCAACGCCTGCCGCACGGCGTGGCGTTTGGCCTCGAACCGGGCCATCAGCTCGTCCTCGACCAACCGTTCCCGGGGGAAGCGGAGCCCGATGACGATCTCCTCCTCGAGGAGATCGGCCAACCTTGTACCGGTTGGCCGGGGACCCACGGGGGTCTCGGCCGTCTCGGGCATCTGTGTGCTCCTCTCCCGACCCTGTGGGCCTTCGCGTCCGTCCGGTCCCCACCGTACTTGCGCTGGTGTCACCTCTTGTGATTACCTCTGCGATGTTCATCACAAATATTATCGATAATAAGGACGATAATGATGGAAGGTAGTGGTCCCCTCGGGCTTCGTGGGAATCTCACCAACTACGGAGACGCCGGGTTCGCGCTCTTTCTGAGGAAGGCGTTCATCAAGGGCAGCGGGTACACCGACGACGCACTGGACCGTACGGTCGTGGGCATCGTCGACACCGGAAGCGGTTTCAACCCGTGCCACGGCAACATGCCCCAGCTCATCGAGGCCGTGAAGCGAGGGGTCATGCTCGCTGGGGGTCTACCCGTCGAGTTCCCCACCATTTCCCTGCACGAAGCCTTCTCCCAGCCCACGAGCATGTACTTGCGCAATCTCATGTCGATGGACACCGAGGAGATGATCCGCGCACTCCCGGTCGACGCGGTCGTGCTCATCGGCGGCTGCGACAAAACGGTCCCTGCTCAACTCATGGGCGCCGCCTCCGCGGGCAAACCCGCCATCCAACTCGTCACCGGCTCGATGCTGACCGGATCACATCGCGGGATCCGGGTCGGCGCGTGCACCGACTGCCGCGCCTTCTGGGGCCGCTACCGGGCCGAGGAGATCGATGACGAGGAGATCAACGAGGTCAACGGCCACCTGGTCGGGAGCGTGGGCACGTGCTCGGTCGCAGGAACCGCAAGCACCATGGCCTGCGTGGCGGAAGCCCTCGGTGTCTTGCTCCCGGGAAGCGCGACCCCGCCCGCAGTCACCGCCGACCGCACCCGCTACGCCGAAATGACCGGCACCCGAGCCGTGGAGATGGCTCACGAGGGTCTCACCGTCGACCGGATCCTCACCCGGGGCGCGTTCGAGAACGCCTTCCGGGTACTGCTCGCCCTGGGAGGCTCCACCAACGGACTCGTTCACCTGGCCGCCGTCGCAGGCAGACTCGGTTACACCCTCGACCTGGACCGATTCGACACGATGAGTCGGCAGACACCGGTCCTGGTCGACCTCAAGCCGACCGGCGACCACTACATGGAAGACCTCCACCACGCCGGCGGGGTGCCAAGACTGTTGGCGGAACTTCGGGGACTGCTCAACACGGAGGAGCTCACCGTCACCGGCCGTACTCTCGGTGAGGAACTGGACCGAGCCCCGGAGCCCTTCCCGCAGAAGGTGATCCGAACACACTCCACCCCTGTCCACCCCGTGGGAGGCATTGCGGTACTTCGCGGCAACCTCGCCCCCAACGGTGCGATCATCAAGCAGGCAGCGGCGGATCCGGAGCTGATGGAGCACCGAGGACGTGCGGTCGTCTTCGAAGGAACCGAGGACCTCGCACTC
>DXDP01000511.1 GCA_019115445.1 Candidatus Nocardiopsis merdipullorum | reverse complement strand
CTCCTGGGTGTGGTCGGGATCGGTTTTCACGAAGGTTCGGTGTCTCGAGGAGGTGCCGACCTGTCCGCACTGTTCGCCAACGGTCTGGCTCCCCTACTGATCGGTCTGCTGGTCTTCGCCATCGGCCTGTCCCTCGGTGGTCCCACGGGATACGCGATCAACCCGGCCCGTGACCTGGGGCCACGTATTGCGCACGCGCTGTTGCCCATCCCGGGCAAGGGAACCTCCGACTGGGGGTACGCCTGGATCCCGGTGGTCGGTCCGATCATCGGTGCTGTGATCGGCGCGTGGATCTGGCGTCTGACCGGTTTCGGGGGCTGACCGGGCACCGCGCCCTGCTTCTCGTGAGGATCGTGCCGCGCCCCTGGCCCCGGTGCGGGCCGGGACCGGGATCGAACAACGGACGCAAAACGCCCCCGGTGGGGATCGAAATCCCTACCGGGGGCGTTGCTCGAAGTTCAGTACTTCCGGCCGAGCCGGGGCCGGATCAGATACCGACGACGTTCTCGGCCTGTGGGCCGCGGGTGCCGGCAACGATCTCGAACTCCACGCGCTGGTTCTCCTCCAGGTTCCGGAAACCGGAGCCCTGGATGGCGCTGTAGTGCACGAAAGCGTCGGGGCCACCGTCGTCGGGGGAGATGAAGCCGAAGCCCTTCTCGCCGTTGAACCACTTCACAGTTCCCTGAGCCATGTTCTCTCCTTCAGCTCCATGGGCGCGGGCGCGTCACTCACGCCCGCCAATTGCCGCGAGCCGACTCAGGAAAAGTCGCCCGCTGGTCACAAACTCCGCGGGCGAAACACCAACTGCGAAATTCAACGACTGACAATCATCTCGAAGATATCACAGAACCCACCGGCCAGGTGGATCCCCGGTATGTCGAAGCACACGGCCCACCGAGGAATATCGGCGGGCCGTGCAGAGGAAGAGCGGGGGCGAGTGCTCACCGGTTTTCCCACGCATCCCTCAAGCCTGGTCGATACCCACGAAGTGTCCCTCCTCCGCCTCGACGAGAGGGGCGGAGTGATCGTCCTCCGCGATGGGAAGCACCACGTCCTCCGGTGGATCGGCGGCGAGCTCGGCGTCGACCTCGGCCCACGTGCGGTGCAACTGGGGCACGCACGAGAGCAGGTGACGGCTGTAGGGGTGCAGCGGGTTGTCGAACACCCGACCCGTGGGGCCCATCTCCGCGATGGCGCCCTTGCGCAAAATCACCGAGGTGTCGCTGACGTAGTTGCCCAAGGACAGGTCATGGGTGACGAAGAGAATGCCAAGACCGCGCTCCTTGAGATCGGCCAGGAGGTTGAGCACATCGATGCGCGTGGAGGCGTCGAGCATGCTGATCACCTCGTCGGCGACCAACATCTTGATGTCCAACAGCAACGCCCGGGCGATGAGCAACCGCTGCAGTTGACCACCACTGAGCTGGTGCGGGTACTTGTTCAGGACGTTCTCCGGGTCCAGACGGACCGTCCCCAGGGCGGTCAGGACCTTGTCCTTCCAGTCGGCGTCCGACATCTTCGGAAAGTAGGAACTTCGGATCATCTCGAAGACCCGGTCCGCCTTGAAGATGGGGTTGAAGGAGCTGAAGGGGTCCTGAAAAACCCCCTGAACGCGACTGTAGTAGTCCTTCTTGGCCGCAAAACCACGGATCGTGGTGATGTCGGTGCCTTCGAAGAGGATGCTTCCGGATGTGGGGCGGAGCAGGCCGAGCACCATCTTTCCGATGGTGCTCTTGCCACTGCCGCTCTCCCCGATCAGGGACACCACCTCACCGGGTCGCACCGTCAAAGTGACGTCCCGCACCGCCCGTAGACGACCACCACCGAAAGCGCCCACTCGGTACACCTTGTGTACGTGCTTGAGCTCGAGCACGGTCACTCTCCCCCTGTCTTCCAGCACGCGGACCAGTGGCCCGGTTCCACCTCGACCATCGGGGGCCGCTCCGAGCATTTGGAGAAGGCCAGTGGACAGCGGTCCTTGAACCTGCAGCCGGTGGGCGGGTTCAGCAGCCCCGGAGGGGTGCCGGGGATACCTTCCAGACGGCTCTCCGCGCCCTTCGACCCCACTTCGGGCAGTGCCGAGATGAGCATCTTGGTGTAGGGGTGCTTCGGTTCGTTGATGATGGTGTCGGCGGACGCCTTCTCCACGACGTGCCCCGCGTACATCACCATGATCGTGTCCGCCATCTGGTACACGAGCGAGATGTCGTGGGTCACGAACATCATGCTCTTGACGAACCCGCGGTCACGGAACTCCACCATGGATTCGGCCACTGCGCGCTGCGTGGACACATCGAGGGCCGAGGTGACCTCGTCGGCGATGAGCAGTGACGGGTCCAGGAGCGTGGCCATCACCATGACCACGCGCTGCTTCATCCCGCCGGACAGTTCGATCGGGAATCGGTCGAGCACGTCGACGTCCAACCCCACGAGTTCGAGGCGGCGCTTCAGTTCCTCGGCCCGGTCGGCCGGGTTCACCCCACGCGAGCGCAACAGCTCGTTGATCATCTTCCCGATCTTGCGGGTGGGGTTGAGCGCACTCATCGCGTACTGCGGAATGAGTGAGATCTCGTGGTACCGCAACGGCACCATCGCCTTGTCGTCGGCGATGGGCACGTCCTTGCCGTTCAGTTCGATGGAGCCACCGACGTGCCGCATCCGCGTGTCGAGACGGATGAGGCTCTTGCCGAGGGTGGTCTTGCCGCAGCCGGATTCCCCGGCCAGGCCCATGATCTCCCCGTCAGCGAGGTCGAACGTCACGCCGTCGAGTGCGTGGACGTCCCCGCGCAGGGTTTGGTAGTAGACCTTCAGGTCATTGACGCGCAGGGTCATTAGAGCTCCCGCAGCTTGGGGTTGAAGACCTCGTCCAACCCGACGTTGAGGATGTACATCGCTCCCACGATCGTGGTGATGGCCAGCCCGGGCGGGACGAACCACCACCACATGCCGAGCTGCAAAGCACTCCATTCCACCGAGTTCTGGAGCATGAGCCCGAGGGAGACTCCGTCCGACGGGCCAAGACCGATGAAGTCCAGTCCGGCGGCGGTCAGGACCGCCCCGCCGAACAGCAGGATGAAGGACATCACCAGGTAGGAGCTCATGTTCGGTGCCACCTCGGTGGTGATGATCCTCCAGGTCCGTCGTCCGCTGAGTCGAGCCAGGTCCACATATTCACGGGTGGCCAGCGACAGCGTCTGGGAACGCACCGCGCGTGCCGCCCACGGCCATGTGGTGAGGCCGATGAAGACGGCCTGGATGAACAGTCCCCGGGCGTCGAGGTAGGCCACGGCGATGATCAGGACGACCAGTGCGGGCAGGACCAGGACCACGTTCGTGAGCATGTTGAGGACTTCGTCGACGAGTCCGCCCTTGTAGCCGGCGAAGAACCCGATCGCGGTACCGAGGAGGAAGGCCACGCCTCCCCCGAAGAACCCGATGAGGAAGGTGGCACGCACCCCGTAGACGAATTGCGCCCAGATGTCCTGGCCGAACGTGGTGGTGCCCAGCCAGTGTTCTCCGCTGGGTTTTTGGCTCTGTGGGCCGATGTACTGGTTGGGCCCGTGATCGATGAAGAACGGGCCGATGATTCCCAGCAGCAAGAAGGCCACCACGATCCCCAGGCCGATGATCAGCTTGGGGTTACGGCGGGCGAAGTGCAGGGTGTCGGAGCCCTTGCGTCCACCGATGGGTTCGGGGGCTGCGCCTGTTTCGACGCCCGTCGCCCCTGGGATGTTGCTCATGAGGAGCCTCCCGTCATCTGGACCCGGGTCCGCGGGTCGATCAGGACGTAGATGATGTCGACGATGAAGTTGGCGATCAGCACCCCGAGGATCACGAACAGGAAGATGCCCTGCAGCAAGAAGAAGTCCCGGTTGTCCAGGGCATCGAGCATGAGGGTGCCGAGGCCGGGGTAGTTGAAGACGATCTCGGTGAGCAGCGCACCGGTGATGATGGTGCCGAGCTGTACGGCCAGACCGGTGATCTGCGGCAGCATCGCGTTGCGAAAGGCGTAGCGGCGGATCAGTCGGCGCGGGGCTCCGAGCGCCTGGAGGTAGTTCGAGTAGTCCGCCTCCAGCTCGTAGATGATCATGTTGCGCATACCGATCGCCCAACCACCGAGTGCCACGACGAACATGGAGAAGAACGGCAGGACCCAGTGGGTGATGAGGCTGGAGATGAACTCCCAGGTGAAGTCGGGCCTCAGCGAGTAACCGTGGCCACCGGCGACGGGGAAGATCCCGGCGACGATGCCCAGACTCCATGCCATCAGCAGCGCCAACCACATGTACGGGGTGGCGGTGAGGATGTAACCCACCGGCAGGAGGCTGTTGTCGAGCATTTTGCTGCGGGCCGCAAAGGCCCCGAAGCGGTTCCCGACGATCCAGCTCAGGATGATCGCGGGAACGAGCAACGCCAAGGTGTAGGGGATCGCGCGCATGATCACGTCGGTGACCGGTTCGGGGTACAGCAGCACACTGATACCCAGGTCACCGCGGAACAGACCCGCCCAGAAGCTGAGGTACTGCTGATGCAAAGGGGTGTCGAGCCCGAAGATCTCGCTGTAATAGTTCGTCATGCGTTCCAGGGCCTCGGGGTTGCTGACCGAGGCACGGGAAAGCATGCTCCGGACGGGGTCGCCCGGCATGAAACGCGGGATCATCCAGTTGACGGTGACCGCGACGACGAAGGTCAGGACGTAGACGAAACCCTTACGTCCGATGTAGCGCCACACATGTTCCTCCAGGTGATGGCGGCGGGCGGGCGGTGTGCTCCGATGGGGGCGCGACGCGGACCGCGGTGTGTGTGGGGGGGGATCCGCGCCGCGCCCGACCCGGCCGGTGCTTGTGTCCGGCCGGGCCCGGGAGCCCCCGACCGGTCGAGGGTCGCGCCGTGCCGGTCGGGAGGGGTGGTTGGTGAGGGGGAAACCCGCTACCTCTACTCGACCGGTCGGATCTCGGTGAGGGTGTAGATCGCTCCCAGTTCGAACCAGCCGTCCCACATGGTGGCGTACTTGCTCTCCGTGTCGGTGTCCTCGGCGGGCCAGCCGGTCCAGTTCTCGTTGCTGACCTG
>DXDP01000510.1 GCA_019115445.1 Candidatus Nocardiopsis merdipullorum | reverse complement strand
GTTCCTGGTCCTTCAGGTGGACGCGGGCGGACTCTACTCCGAGTCCCCGGAACACCTGGAGGCGTTGCACGCCTTGGACGACCTGGGACTGTTGGCCATCGAGGACCCTTTTGCCCCCGAGGACCTGGCTGCGCATGCCCGGTTGAGAGCCGAACTACGCACATCCGTGGCCCTGTATCGGCCGTTGGGGTCGGTGGAGGATCTTTCCGGTGCGATCCGGGCGGAGGCGGGTGACGCGGTGAACGTGGATCCGTCCCGTCTGGGTGGCCTGACCCCGGCTCGTCGTGCGGTGGACCGAGCGGTGGACGCCGGGTGGCAGGTCTGGTGTGGATCCTCCGCGGTCACAGGTGTGGGCCGGGCCGCGGTGGTGGCACTGGCTTCCCTGGAGGGTGCCACGCTCCCGGTGGAGATGCCCGGTGCGGGCAACCGCGGGCGTGGTCTTGTGGTGCCTGCGGTGCGTGCGCACGACGGGGTGGTGCCGGTGCCGTTGACCGACAGCGGTCTGGGACACAGTGTGGACCGGACCATCCTGGCGGGAAACACGTCACGGCGTCTGGTCGTGGACTCGAGGGGCACGCACACCATAACCGAACGGCGTTAGGTAGAGTTGCCGCACCCGTCCGGCCCTCGATGTTCCGGACCCGACCGAACGGAGGCGCGGTGCGCGTATTCGCCAACACCCAGGAACTGGTCTCGGCCGCAGGCACAGACCTGGGCAGTACCGACTGGATCGAGATCGACCAGAACCGTATCGACCTGTTCGCCGACGCGACCAACGATCACCAGTGGATCCATGTGGACCGGGAAAAGGCGGCGGCGGGCCCCTTCGGTGCCCCCATCGCGCACGGGTACTTGTCGTTGTCGCTGCTGTCCCATTTCTCCCCTCAGCTTCTGAAGGTCACCGAGCCACCGCAGATGGTGATCAACTACGGCCTGAACAAGGTCAGATTCCTCCAGCCCGTCCAGGTTGGTTCGCGGGTCCGCGACAACGCCGAACTCACCACGGTCAAGGAAACACCCAAGGGCATCCTGGTCACCGTGACCCACACCGTGGAGATCCAGGGTGAAGAGCGTCCGGCACTGGTCGCCGAAGCGCTCGGCCTCTGGATCCCCTGACCCGGTTCGTGGGACGACCTCACCGGGCCCGGACGCGCAGGCAGGACCGAACGCGGCGTACCAGGCCCGGTGCCGAACGGCCCGAAAAAAGGGGCGTACCCGTTCAGATCCCCTTGCGGGAGAAGATGTGGGCCCCCTTTTCCGCGGGCTCCTCGGTACGGCGCAGTTCGGGGTTTTCGGTGAGCCACCGCTCCCCCATCGCCTTTTCGTCGGGACGTACCGTGTCGTCGAGGATGATCACCGCGTCCTCGGTGCAGTGCGGGAACAGAGTGGGTACCGCCGGGTATCGGGCCTGTCGTCCGGTCGCCTCGGGTGGGCCGTCGACGAACAGCACGCCGATACCGACCAGATCGGTGAGGACGGAAGGGTCGTACCAACGATCTGCCGTGGTCACCCGGTCACCGTCGACAGTGACGATGTCGGGCTCGATCTCGGTCAGAGGCGCGTACCGGACCTCCACGATGTCGTCGAGGCCGTGATCGGTGACCAGGTCACGTGTACGTTCGGCGTATACGGCTTCGTGCTCGATCGCCACAAGACGCCCATGTCCCACACGGCGCAACGCGTAGCCGATCCAGACGGTGGAGGCACCGCTGCCGCACTCCACCACCAGTCCGGGGCGCAGGCGGTCGATGTGGCGCACCACGACACCGAGCACGTCCGGTGAGGCGGCCCAACCACGCAGCTTCGGCATGAAGGCGGCGGGCACGCCCAGGTGATCACGCAGTTCGGTCCAGGCGACCTGCTGTGCGTAGTCACGGTGACCCTGTTTGCGAATCTTGCGTTCGAAACGGTGCCGCATACGGGGCAGGGTGACCGTTTCCAACCTCTCCAGACTCTTGTGGGTCTGCCGGCCAGCGCGTGCCGCTTCCAGACGGCCTGCCTCGATCTCCTCGACGACACGGCGGGTGTGCGTGTCCATGGCGGTGTTCAGGGCGTGCACGGTACGGCGCAGCATCCACAGTCCCGCGCCCAGGGCGCACACGGCCATACCGAGGAGCAACAGTCCGCTGAGGATCAGGGCCTGGGACCAGGGAAGGACATCCAGGGCCGCCAAGGTCGGGGGGACCGCGAGAGTGACCACACCCGTCGCCGCCAGGGCGAGGAGGGTGGGAAGGGAACGGCGGCGCAGGAAACGCATGTGTGCCTCCACGTATTATTTCTGGTTCGACGGTGATGGGCAAAATAATTGCTGAGGCCCACATCGAAGAATCCACCACACAATTTCGGGTGAATTCGTTTCCCGTTCATCCTTTTACTCACCTTTTCCTTCGTCCCGGTCGACCAAGGGCTCTTGATGCATCCGGTCACCACCCGGTGGCTTCGGTCAGGGCACGACCCATCTGAGGGGCGAGCGTGCGGGCATAGGTCGCCGTCAGGTGGGAGTGGTCCCAGAAAACAAGGACGTTGCCGACCACCGCATCGCACCGCCCATCGGGACACACCACCTCGGTCAGGTCGACGAGGGTGACGTTGTCGGGCAGGTCGTTGCGCGCGGCCGGATCGTGTACGGAAAGACTGCGCAGGGCCGATTCGACGCATTCCTCGGGTGGGCCGTCCGCCACACAGTCCGCCCCCGAAGTTTCACGTCGGGGCAGGTCACGAAGGCCGATGACATCGATACCCAGATCATCCAGCCGTTTCCAGGTCTGGAGGTAGCCGTCGGGGACGTACTCCTTCCCATGGGCCCGCGCTCGGGTGGAGGAAGTCACCACCGCGTCGGGTCGTAGACGTTTCAACGTGTCCAGGGCCTGCTCGTTCCACCTCCGACAGTCCGGGTCATTGCCGTTGTCGAGCTCCTCGACGTCGAACAAGCACCCGCTACGTGTGAAGGTGAGCAGCTTCCATCCCTGCTCCTCGGCCACGGTGATCACCGCCGGATACCAGTGGTCCATCCGCGAGGCACCGACCAGGGCAAGGGTGTGCTCGGCATCGTCCGGGCCTTCCTCGCACACGTTCAGGGGCCTTTCCCCGGAGACGTGACACCCCAGTTCGTGGGTGTGGGGAAGGTCCTCGTGTGCATCGGCGGGGTCGGGCAGGACCGGGGCCTCGGGCAGGTCGTCCGTCCTTCGTGGGTCGGCCGCGGCCGCGCCGGGGTAGTGATCGGCCTCTGTGGTCTGTGTGCTGCGGGCCCGCCGTTCCTCCGCACCACGTACCTCCCACAGCCCGGTGAGGAGCAGGACCGGCACGAGGAAGGCTGTCGCGACCCCGAGCGACCGTGCAGGGGAGCCGCGTCCACCAAGGTGTGTCGGGTGCTTCGTCACGCCTTCCACCCAACGATGGCTGCACCAGGCCAACACCAACGAAACACCCAGCACCAACACACCATCGACCACACCGGCCCGGACTCGATCGGTGACATGCAGCCAACACACCAACACCGGCCAGTGCCACAAATACAGCCCGTACGACAACCGGCCCAGGGCCATCAGTGGTCCCCAGGTCAACAACCGATCAGCCCCGAACCGGCTCCCCGTGGTCCCTGCCACGATCACCAACATCGCAGCACTTGTGGGCCACAACGCCACCCATCCCGGGAACATCGTCGAGACCTGCAGCACCATTCCGCAACTGACCAGCCCGACCAGTCCGACCCAACCCAGCAGTACACGCAACCGTCCCGGCAACATCACACGGTCGATCACCAGGGCCAGGAGTCCGCCCAGGGCGAATTCCCACAGCCGCGCACCGGTGTCGAAATAGGCCCACGCCTGGTCCTGGTCGGTGATGTGTACCGAATGGGCGAGTGAGACCAGCCCCACCCCGGCCACAACCGCCCCCACCGCAACATGGAGACTCCACCGACGACGAGCAGCCACAAACGCCGCCACTGCGAACAGGAGCGGCCACACAACATAGAACTGTCCCTGGATCGACAGCGACCAAAAATGCTGGACGGGTCCGATCGCCTCTTCCCGAGCCAGGTAATCCACAGCCTTTTCGGCCAGTTCCCAATTTTGGTGATACAGAGCTGCCGCACGTATCTCGGCAAGAATCTCCTGCCACCGAGAACGAGGCAAGAAAACGAATGTGGCGGCCATGATCCCCACCAGGCACACCGCCGCCATCGGGATCAGTCTGCGCGCCAAACGCGTCCAGAACTGCCAAAACATCACCCGTCCGTGTCGCTCCACCGAACGCAGCAACGACCCCGTGATGAAGAACCCCGTCAACAACAAGAAGACGTCCACACCACCCGAGACCCGCCCGAACCAGATGTGGTGGAACGCCACCGACAACACCGCCACCGCCCGCAAACCCTCGACCTCGGGGCGAAAGCCTCCGGCACGCGAATGTGTCTTCCGGAAAGGCGTGGCGGGGTCGGTCGTCGAGCGGGGACCCGGCACGGAGACGGACATGTGGCGGCCTCACTGGGCAACTCGGCAGTATGGCTGGCGCCTTGACAACGCGAACACCCTAAGCTTCCGAGCGGTCACTTCTGCTGAACACCGTGTTCAGGGAGATTCCCGACGAGAAGCCACCGGTTGGTGGCTTTTCACAGAGCCTGACACCATGGGGCGTGGGTGTGCGGGCACGCGTGTTCGGTCGGACCGAACACGGTGACACCGATCGGGCGGGACACCACCACGGACCGGATCCGCAGACGCCCGACCACGGGCGGACGGGAACACACGGTTCCAAGAACCCTCGGATTTATTCCCGCCACGCCTGTTCGACAGGATGACCTCGGAGGGGCGGCTTCACGACTGATAGTTTGCTTGCCAGGAGTCCGATCGGATGCTGCACGCGGTGTGAGCCTTGCGTGCCGAAGAACGTGTCCATCGGACCCGCTTCTAGCGATGCCATCGCTGCTGAACTCGACGAATCGCGTCTTTGGAAAGGTGCGTCAGAAATGTCTGCGCCGTACGTACTTCCTGAACTGCCCTACGATTACTCGGCCCTGGAGCCGTGGATCTCCGGCCAGATCATGGAGCTGCACCACGACAAGCACCACGCGACCTATGTGGGCGGTGCCAACACCGCCCTGGAGAAGATGGCGGAGGCCCGGGAAAACAGTGACTTCGGCACCATCCCCATGCTCGAGAAGAACCTGGCCTTCAACCTGGGTGGGCACGTCAACCACTCCGTCTTCTGGCAGAACCTCTCCCCCGAGGGTGGCGACAAGCCCGAGGGTGAGCTGAGCGCCGCGATCAACGACCAGTTCGGCTCCTTCGACGCCTTCCGCGCGCACTTCAACAGCGCGGCCACCACCATTCAGGGTTCCGGCTGGGCGATCCTCTCCTGGGACGTGCTCGGTCAGCGCCTGGTCATCGAGCAGCTCTACGACCAGCAGGGCAACGTTCCCCTCGGTTCTCACCCACTGCTCATGCTGGACATGTGGGAGCACGCCTTCTACCTGCAGTACAAGAACGTCAAGGCCGACTACGCCAAGGCCTTCTGGAACGTCGTCAACTGGGCCGACGTCCAGAAGCGTTTCGACGCGGCTCGCAAGGTCACACTCAGCTGAGACGCCGTGGTGCGGACCTGCGTTCGACACAACAAAGGACGGGACCGTATCCCCGAGGGGGATGGCGGTCCCGTCCGCGTCTGTGGGGCCGGGAGAACCTGTGGTCCCATACCGATGCGCTGGTCCGGTCAAGGACTCATCGGGTCCCGGACCGGTGGACAACCAGAGGCCGGTGTACCCCACGAGCTTGTGTATCCCCACGAGGTTTCACCCGCTTCTTTGTGTACTTCGAACCATGACATGCACACCCGTGCATCGGCAGAGTCGTGGTGTACCTCCCTGGCAAGGCAGGGACGGACCCGTCCCAGCGGGCTTGGCCACCGCTGGGACGGCCCCTGTTCGCACACCTTCTGTAGCTTTCTCCCCTCGGGCAGGTCCCTCTTTTCTTCCTCTCCTCTCCTGACGGAGGGAAGGCTTCTTCCGCCCGGCAAGAGGGGATGTGTACCGCCTTCGACATGAACGGCCACGGGTAGTCTTATCTGTGGACATCAACCCTCGAAGACGTGGCGGGAGGCGGTGACGGCCGTGTCGGCGCGTGGTGAGGACCCCTCGGATTCCCCACGGCCCGGGCATGAGCCCGGTGCCCCCGGGCAGGAGTCCCACCACGAAGAGGAGACTTCGGGTTCCGAGCCCGAGAGTCCCCCTTCCGACCACACGCCGGCGGGTGCTGTGGTGGCAACTCCTCGTCGGCGTCACCGTGGCCGTATCGCGCTCATCTCCTTCGTCGGGCTCCTGGCCCTGGCCATGATCATCACCCTGGCCCTGCCCGCCGGCCGTGAAGGGTTGCAGAATCTGTGGTGCGAAATCACCGGTGGTGTGTGCTCAGGTGAGGCACCACCCATCACCGAGGAAGAACAAGCAGAAGAACTCGATTGGCGCATGCCCGTCGAGCCGGAGGAAGCCGCTCTGTGGGGCAATTACGTCGCGCTCGGCGACTCCTACTCCTCCGGGGACGGCGCCGGCGAGTACGACCCCGAGACCATGGGATCGGGAGGGTGCTGGCGTTCGGAGAATGCCTACCCGATGCTGCTCGCGGAGGAGTTCGACTTCACCGGCTCACTGGGCTTTTACGCCTGCAGCAGCCACAAGGGTTCGGAGATGCTCGAACAGATCGGTACCCCCGAGTCACAGATCGAGCGCGTCACCGAACACACCTCCCTGGTCACCATCGGCATCGGCGGCAACGACCTCGGTTTCATCCCCGTCCTCCGTACCTGCATGGTGCGCATGCCCGTCCTGGACAACTCGGCCTGCGTGGACCAGGAGGAGGAGATCCACGAGCGCATGGACACTTTCGAGGAAACCCTCACCGAGGTGTTGGGAGAGGTCCACGAACGCGCCCCCGACGCACGTGTCCTGGTGCTGGGCTATCCACGACTGTTCCCCGAAGAACCGTCGAGCATGTACTACACGCTCAGCGTCAGTGACCAGCGCTGGCTGAACTCGGTGGCCCAGAGCTTCAACAACCGCATCCGCGACACCGTCTACCGGGTCGACGGTGATGTGTACGGCGAACGTGAGGTCGGCAGTGTCGAGTACGTCAATGTCTCCAGTGCTTTGAACGGGTACGAGGTCAGCGCCGACGAGGCCTGGCTCAACGGCATCGTCCTGGGAGAGTTGGGTGAAGGGCTACGCGTGGATCGGGCCAGCTTCCACCCCACCGCCGAGGGGCAGATGTCCATCGCCGATCGTGTCC
Source organism: Candidatus Nocardiopsis merdipullorum (assembly GCA_019115445.1). Classification (GTDB taxonomy): domain Bacteria; phylum Actinomycetota; class Actinomycetes; order Streptosporangiales; family Streptosporangiaceae; genus Nocardiopsis; species Nocardiopsis merdipullorum. The sequence continues at coordinate 17,542 of DXDP01000510.1, read as the reverse complement.
GTCAGCAGATCGAGGAGGGCCCCGAACGGGCTCTGTACATCACTCGGGAAACCATCGAGCGTGTCGACGAGGAACTGCTCGTCGAAGAGTTGGGGGGTCCTCACGATCCCGAAGGGCCACACGAGGATCCCGAGGACGGGGGCTCCGGTAACGAGGCCGACGGGACCGACTGAGTTGCGTCCCCACCGGATCCCTCACCGTATTGATCCGTATTGATCCGTGCCGGCCGCGTCGTGAGGAACTGCCTTCCTCGCGACGCGGCCACAGCACGGGGCAAGCATTCGGGGTCAGCGGTCCCTGAGCTCGCCGATGACTTCCTCGAACCGGTCCAGGCACCAGTTGAGTTCGTCCTCACTGATGGTCAGCGGTGGCGACATGCGCACCGTGGACCCGTGGGTGTCCTTGACCAGCACACCGCGCTCGGCCAGTTTCTGACACAGTTCTCTACCGGTGCCCAGTGCCGGGTCGACGTCGATCCCGGCCCACAGGCCGATGCTGCGTGCGGCGATCACCCCGTTGCCGACCAACTCCTTCAGCCGACGTCGGAGCACCGCGCCAAGGTGTCGGGCGTTCTCCAGGTAGGGGCCTTCTGTCAGCATCCTCACCACCGTGCTGCCCACGGCCCCGGCCAGCGGATTGCCGCCGAACGTGCTGCCGTGCTGGCCCGGTTGGATGACGTCGAGGACGTTCTCGTCGGCGACCATCGCCGAGACCGGAAGGATGCCGCCACCGAGGGCCTTGCCGAACAGGTAGGCGTCGGGGACCACACCGGTGTGTTCACAGGCCCGGATCGTGCCGGTACGTCCCAGTCCCGACTGCACCTCGTCGGCGATGAGCAACACCCGGTTGCGGTCGCAGATCTCCCGGATCTTCGGCAGGTAGTCCTTCGGTGGGACGATGACGCCGGCCTCTCCCTGGACCGGCTCGACGAGCACGGCCGCAGTGGTGTGGTCGACCGCTGCTTCCAGGGCCGCCGCGTCACCGTAGGGCACCGATCGAAAACCTGGTGTGTAGGGGCCGAAGCCGGTTCTGGCCTCGGGATCGGAGGAGAAAGAGACGATGGTGGTGGTGCGTCCGTGGAAGTTGTTCCCGGCCACGACGATCGTGGCCTCGTTCTCGGGGATGCCCTTGATCTCGTATCCCCACTTGCGGGCGACCTTGATCCCGGTCTCCACGGCTTCTGCACCGGTGTTCATCGGCAGAACCTTCTGTTTGCCGACCATGTCCGCCAGAGCGCTCACCCACGGGCCGAGCTGATCGTTGTGGAAGGCCCGGCTGGTCAGGGTCACCCGATCGAGCTGGCGGTGGGCGGCCGCCAGGAGTTCGGGGTTGTGGTGACCGAAGTTCATGGCCGAGTAACCGGCCAAACAGTCCAGATACTTCGTGCCCTCCACGTCGACCACCCAGGCCCCATGGCCCTCGGCGATGACGACGGGAAGGGGAGAGTAGTTGTGTGCGGATCGCTTTTCGACGAGTGCGATGTGTTCCGGGGTGGAAAGTGCTTGCCCACCGGGATCTCCGGCCGGCTTCTGCTGTCCCAGTTGCTGGGTCATGTTCATCCAACCGCTCCGATCACCATTGATCGATGTCAGACAGTAGATACCCACCGTCGGACCCGGTAGAGCCTCTCCGGTGGGAGACTCCAAGAGTTGAACAGATGACCCGGTCGAACCACAAGAGGTGACGTACATCATGTGTATGGGTCGGCGCCCGAAATTCATGTACCACCGCGGCGTGGAGCCCCGTTGAACAGGAATTCCACAACACCCGTTGAACCCTTGGTGAACTGCGTGAAAACGGTGCGTGATACGCTCCACAGCCCCAACTGCGATCGGACATGACCCTTCCGGGTAGGTTCACTGCGAAGGCACGTCGCCGCCGCGAGCATTTTTGCCGAGGACGGCGCCCGAGCAGGCAGGGAGGTCAATGTGCCCACTTCCGCATACCTGGATGCGCAGTTCTCCCTCGCCCGGCTGATGGAATCGGTCACCGACGCCGTTCCGGACCGGGTCGCGGTGGTCGCCGGGCCTCGCAGGTTGACCTTCCGTACCCTGTACGACCGTTCGGTGCGTCTGGCTCGGCATCTGGCGGGTGTGGGTGTACGACCCGGTGAACACGTGGCGATCCTGTCCTTCGACCGGGCCGAGTGGGTGGAGTCCTTCCTCGGGGTGCTGTGTGCGGGTGCGGTCCCGATCAACGTCAACTTCCGTTACATCACCGACGAGTTGCGTCACGTGCTCTCCGACTCACACGCGGTTGCGCTCATCGCGGAGGACTCCCTGGCGGCGAGGGTGACCGCGGCCCTTCCCGACCTGCCAGGACTTCGGCACGTGGTGCTCATCGAGGACGGAAGTGAGCGCGACACCGCCCTGGCCGGTGTCGACTACGAGACCGCGTTGGCCGCGCAGAATCGCAAGGACCCGCTCGAACTGCCGCCGACCAGTGGTGATTCCTCCTATCTGCTCTACACCGGGGGCACCACAGGGCACCCCAAAGGGGTGTTGTGGCGCCAGGTCGACATCTTCCGTGTTGCTCTGGAGCAGCGTGCCCCAAGGTCTGCGCGTGCTCGCACCCTGGACGAGGTGGCCGAGCGGGCCGCTCGGTGTTTTCCGCAACGCATGCTGGTTCTGGGGCCGCTGATGCACGCAGCCGGACAGTGGAATGCGCTGAGCATGCTGTTGCGCGGTAAACGTGTGGTGTTGTCCACCGACCGCAGTTTCGATGCCGAACGAGTGCTGGACCTGGCCCACAAGGAGGACGTGCACACGTTGCAGCTGGTGGGTGATGCGATGGCTCGGCCGTTGGCTCGGCATTTGCTCACCGAGCCCGGCCTGTGTCCGTCACTGAGATCGGTGCGTTCCGGGGGTACCCCGCTGACCCCGGCCGTACGTCACCTGTGGCGGAGCTGGCGAGCAGACATCACCCTTGCCGACTCCTACGGGGGATCGGAGACGGGTGTGTGCGGCACCGCCTCCGACGACGAGGTTTCTTCTGCCGAGCACTCGCAGGGTCAGGGCTTCACCATGGGTGGCAGCATCTCGGTTCTCGACGAGAACCTTGTGCCCCTTCCTCCGGGGTCCACGGCGATCGGCCGGATCGCCCGTACCGGCCGTATCCCGCTCGGCTACTACAACGACCCGGTGGCCACCGCTCGTACCTTCCCGACCGATGCGGAAGGGCGGCGCTGGGCGCTCTCCGGTGACTACGGCACCCGTTCGAAGGACGGTACGGTCGTCCTGCTCGGGCGGGGCAGCGCGGTGATCAACACCGCCGGGGAGAAGGTCTACCCCGAGGAGGTCGAGGCCGTGTTGAAGGCACACCCGACCGTGGAGGACGCCATCGTGGTGCCCGCCCCGGACGAACGTCTCGGCCAGCGGGTGACGGCGTTGGTCTCCCTCGTTCCCGAAGCCGAGCTCGGTGAGACAGAGTTGCGTGCACACTGCCGGGGTCGGTTGGCCGGGTTCAAGGTGCCGCGGGACGTGCACATCGTGGACCACGTACGGCGTACCGCGGTCGGTAAGCAGGACTACCGGTGGGCGTCCGCGGTGGCTCGTGGGACCGCTCCGATGGCAGGCCGAGGCACCTCCTGACAGGGCTCTTTTTCGGTCTCCGTTTTTTCTTTCCACATGCATGACCGAAACCGGGTCAGGGTTATTCGAGTGGGGATTCACCCCCACCGAACAAGCCCTAGAATGTCTACGCCGCGCCCGCCGATCCCCCATTGGCTTCCGGCTCGGGTGGCACACAATCTCCACTGCGTCCACTCTCCCTGAACAGGGACCGGGTGGGTCCCACGCCTGCAACCCCTTCGAACCGGCTCGGTCGGCCACGCACCGACGGGTACGGTGACAGCACTAGGACGGAGGTAAGGCACCCCCGGGCCTTCCCGGCCGGTGCCCTACAACGCACATGGCCAAGTCAGTAGGCTCCTACATCTTCAACGTGGTGCGCGGCGGGGCCGTGGGCACCTCCGAGGCCCTACCCGGCATCAGCGGCGGTACCGTCGCCCTCATCATCGGCCTGTACGACAAGCTCATCGGCGGTGCCGGCCACATGGTCAGTGGCCTTCGCCTGACCCTGACCGACGGGCTGCGTGGCAAGGGCATGGGCCGGGCCAAGGAACGCTTCGCCATGGCCGACTGGGGTGTGCTCGTCCCCGCCCTGGTCGGCATGGCCCTGTTCCTGCTGATCGCGCTGTTGACCATCGAGCCGATCCTGCAGGAGTACACCCAATACGCGTACGCGTTGTTCTTCGGCCTGGTCCTGGCCAGCGTGTGGATCCCCTACAGCACTGCCGGGCTGCCCTGGCGGCCAGGGCACTACATCGTCGCCCTCGTGGTCGCCGTACTGGCGTTTCTCGTGATGGGGATGCCCAGCGCCAACCTGCCCGTCACCACCGTGGTGATCTTCTTCACCGCCGCGGTCGCGATCTGTGCGCTGGTCCTGCCCGGCATGTCGGGATCGTTCATCCTGCTGAGCGTGGGCATGTACGAGCCCACCCTGCAGGCCGTGCGTGCCGTCGACATCGGCTACATCGTCACCTTCGGCCTGGGCGCCGTCACCGGTCTGGCCCTGTTCGTGAAGCTCCTGCAGTACATGCTGGACAACAAGCGCCGTATCACGCTGGTCTTCCTCACCGGGATCATGGCCGGTTCCTTGCGTGCCCTGTGGCCGTGGCAGAACGAGGAACGCGAGATTTTGTCGTTCACCGACGTACCCCTCACCATCGGCTTCATGGTTCTGGGCTTTTGCGTGGTCACCGGTGCCCTGGTCTGGGAGTACCGCAAGCGTCTTCGCCAAACGCGCGAAGCCGGACATGAAGCTACCCTCGTCCACTGAATCAGAACGTGCGGGAACGACCCACCGAACATCTTCGATGAACCCCGACGACCGGGGTCGTTCGCACGAGGCGCGGGGTGCCGGGATCGCTCGTCCCGGCTGAGACCACACCCGTCGAACCTGCACTAGCTCGCACTAGCGAAGGGACCGCCATGAGCGCGTACAACATTGTGTCCGTGGCCGGCAGCGACCCCAGCGGAGGCGCGGGGATCCAGGCCGACCTGAAGTCCTTCTCCGCCCACGGCACCTTCGGGATGAGTGTGATCACCGCACTCACCGCCCAGTCCACCCGCGGTGTCACCGGGGTGCACGGTATTCCCCCCGAGTTCATCACGCACCAGCTCGACACGCTCCTGACCGACGCGAGCGTGCACGCGGTCAAGATCGGAATGCTCGCCACCGCCGAGGTCACCGAGGCCGTTGCCGAGGCGATCGACCGGTACGAGCTGCCGAACGTGGTGGTGGACCCGGTGATGGTCGCCAAGAGCGGTGATCGGCTCTTGGCGCAGTCGGCGACCGAGGCTTTGCGTACGGTCCTGATGCCGCGCGCGGACCTGATCACCCCCAACCTGCCCGAGGCGGCCGATCTGCTCGACGAGAAGGAGGCGATCAGCCTCTCCGAGATGCGTGACCAGGCAACACGCCTGCTGGAACTGGGTGCTCGGCGGGTTCTGCTGAAGGGTGGACACCTGGACGGTGAGCAGAGCACGGATGTTCTGGTGTCCCGGGACTCTGCCCCGGAGGAGTTCACCGCCACCCGGGTCAGGACGCACAACACCCATGGCACCGGTTGCACACTGGCGTCCTCCATCGCGGCACTGCTCCCCCAGCGTTCGAACACCGCCGAGGCGGTGCGTGATGCCAAGGCCTACTTGACCGAGGCGCTGCGGCGCGCCGCCGACATCGATGCCGGCGGCGGCCAGGGCCCGGTACACCACTTCCACGCCTGGTGGTGACCGCAGAAAACAGAACAAGCACACAGGGGGTCGGCCCGCGGGCCGACCCCCTCACGTGTTTTCCCCTTGGGGGAACGGTGTCAACTGCGTACGTCCTCCATGACCGCGTCCGGGTTCCTCCAGTCGGGGTGGGCGAAGAACTTCTTGCTCTCGGCCACGACGATCGGCGACAGCAGCAGCAACCCGATCAGGTTCGGCAAGGCCATGAGGGCGTTGGCGATGTCGCTGAACAGCCACACGTTGTCCAGCTGGGCGATCGAGCCGACGAAGATGACCATGATGAAGACCACGCGGTACGGCATCACGAAACGACGCCCCCCGAGGAACTCCATGCACCGTTCACCGTAGTAACCCCAACCGAGCAAAGTGGTGAAGGCGAACACCGCGACCGAGATGGCCACGATGTACTGACCGCCGATCGCAAGGGTGGGGCTGAGTGTGTTCAGTCCCTCCGTCACCGCCTGGGTGGTCAGCAAAGAACCGTCCTCGGCCTCTTCCCTGTCCCACACTCCGGTGGTGATGATGACCATGCAGGTCATGGTCACCACGATGATGGTGTCGATGAAGGTCTGGGTCATCGACACCATGGCCTGGCGGACGGGCTCCCTGGTCTTGGCGGCTGCTGCGGAGATACCACCGGTACCCATACCGGCCTCGTTGGAGAAGATCCCGCGGGCGAACCCCTGTTGGATCGCCAACATCAGGGCCACTCCGGAGAAACCTCCTGCCGTGGCCTGAAAACCGAAGGCACTGACGAACACGAGTTGGAGCGCGGGCAGGATCGTGGCCCAGTTGATGGCCAGGACGAGAAGGCAGGCGCCCACGTATCCGACGATCATGATCGGAACGAGCGCGGAGGCGACCCGGCCGATGCTTTTGATCCCACCCAGGACGACGGCGCCGGCCAGCACCATCAAGGCAAGACCGACCATCCACGGTTCGACATCGACGATACTGGTGACCTGCTGGGTGACCGTGTTGGCCTGGGTTCCGTTACCGATGCCGAAGGCTGCGATCGCGCCGAAGACGGCGAACGCGAAACCGAGTACGGTACCGAGTCCTCCGCGCAGCCCGTACCTGAGGTAGTACATGGGTCCGCCGCTCTGTTCGCCCTTGGCGTCCACGCGGCGGAACTTCACTCCCAGGAGTGACTCGCTGTACTTGGTGGCCATTCCGAGGAAGCCGACGATCCAGATCCAGAACAGAGCACCGGGGCCACCGACCCCGATGGCCAGTGCCGCACCTGCGATGTTGCCGACACCGACGGTGGCGGCCAGGGAGGTGCTCAGTGCCTGGTAGTGGGAGATGTCGCCCTGAACGGACGCATCTTCCTTACGTCGGATCAGTCCCAACCAGAGTGCGTGTGGCAACCGCATGAGTTGGAGGAGCTTCAGACGGATGGTGAGGAAGAGTCCAACTGCGAACAGCAACGGGATGAGGACAAGAGGTCCCCAAAGCACATCACTGAGGAGTTCGGCCATCTCAAGGAGTTGATCCATACGGGGATCTCCCTTTTCGCGATCAAATGCCGGGGGGTGACTGTGTACCTCGCAGAGCGTGGCCCGGCAACCGGTGCAGGCCTCACCTTTTGCGAAGCAACCGAAAGATTGTGACAGATTGACAGTGGCGCGTCACAGCTGAGTCACGTTCTTTCGACGCAACCGTTTCAGGTCCGCGTACTCACTCGTCCTTGTCGTCCCGACTCTGTGCCAGGGCGAGTCTGCTCAGCGCAGCTGCCGCCTCCTCCGGATCCGCCCCTTGACCGACCGCGATCCCCAGAAGGTAGGTCGTCAGCGGGGCAGCGGGTCGGGTCACCGAGTGTGCCGCGTCCTTGGCCAGGTCGAGGATGCGGTCCACGTCCTTCTTCCGAAGGTGCTCGGCCTCCTCCAGATCCAGTTCTTTTCGGACCAATTCCGCCCAATCGACCAGAATCACCACAAAACTCCTCACGGTAACTTTTCAATCACACAAGGAGATCATAGCGATTGGGACGCATGTGGCGATTCACGTGGCCGTCCCGGCAATGTCATCGATCGATCCCGAGGTTTCCCGGACGCGGGCCTCACGCGTTCACCCGCTTGAACACCCTTGTCACGTGGGGGTTCGTCTCATGGCCATCGGCGAGGAACCCGGCGGATCCGCTCCCCGAAAAAGCACGGCGTTTTGCTTCTGGAAGAGGGGCGAACAGCACAACGGCCTTCCCGGAACGATGTCCGGGAAGGCCGTGCGGGTGTCCGTCTCCGCCCCCTTTTCACGGAACGGACCCTGGAAGGGTCATCCGGCGACCGTGGTGACAACACCCTCGGGCTGCGGGATGACCTTGCTCGGAACCTTGCCCAGCAGGGCGTCGAGCACTTCACCGAGGCGATCCAGGTGGGCTCGGATCCATGGCAGAGCAAGCGGGTCGGTGGCCGACAGAGCGGTGTAGCGCTGTTCCTCTGTGTCTCCGTACAGCAGGCTCGTGGCCACGCGCATACGCAAAGCGGCGGGGCTCTCGCCGAACTCCACCGCCGGAAGTACACCCATCCCGAAGCGGTGCAGGAGAAGGTCGGTCAACTCCGGCCCCGTGGTGATGCCGTGCAAAGAGGCCAGCTGTTCCCGTAGCGGTGCAAAGTCCGGGTAGAGGTAGAAAGCCGCACTCGGCGTCTCCACGGCGGCGCCTGCCTCGGCAAACACACGGCTGACCTTCCGGGCCACCAGACCGTGCAGGCGACGGCTGCGGTCGATGTGGTCGCGCAGTTCCACCGGTTCGGTGAAGGCGTGGGAGGCCGCCTCCTGGACCGGGGCCGCCGGGCTCGACCAGATCTCGCTGGCCACACCCAGCAGGCCACCGCGCAGACGGTGACCGATCTTGGAGTCGGGCAGGCGCAGGACTCCGAGTCGCCACCCACCAAGGGCCAGGTTCTTGCTCAGGCCGGTGGAGATGACGGTGCGTTCGGGTGCGAACTCGGCGGGACTGTGCACCTCGACCTGTTTTTGTCCCTCCTCCACGGGGTGGACCAGGTCACGGTAGATCTCGTCCGAGATGATCACCAGATCGAGTTCGCGGGCGACCTCGGCCAGGCGCCGTACGGTTTCGACGTCGGCGACGGTGCCGGTGGGGTTGTCGGGCGGGGTGACCACGACGGCGTTGACCGTGCGGCCCTGCCCGCGTGCGTCGACGACGGCGGTGTGCAAAAGATCGGGTTGGGGTATCCCCCCTTGGCCGATGGCGGTGGGGACCATGATCGGGTGCTGTCCCACCAGGCGGCTCTGTGCTGCGTAGCTGACCCAGCTGGGAGCGGCGATCGCGGTGTCGCCGCCCAGTTCCAACAGCAGGCTGTACAGCAACGGTTTGCTGCCGGGACCGGCGATGACCATTGCCGGGTCGGTCGGCAGTCCACGGCGTTCCCAGTATCCGGCGGCGGCTTCCCTGAGCCCGGCCGAACCGGCGACCGGCCCGTAGGCGTTGACTCCGTTGCCGGCGGTGAGCTGCTGACGCATCGTCGGGTGTACCGGCAGCCCGGCCTCACCGAAACCGAGCGGAAGCACACGCACCCCCTGGCGGCGCTTCTCGTTGAGAGCTTCGTTCACGGCTAGGGTCGCGGACACAGTGACGGTCATGTATGACTCATCTCCGGCTCATGTTCATGCGCTTGACCGTCCCTTCTGGTGACGGTCCGTCGTCTCTCACCCTGCCCACACGAACTCATCAGTACAAGCGCGCCTTTTCGATGCTGAGGATAAGTTATCCTTATGCTCGATCTTCGACGTCTTCAACTCCTCCGTGAATTCAGCCTGCGGGGCACCATCGCGGCCACCGCGAACGCGCTCGGCTACACGCCTTCGGCCGTATCCCAGCAATTGGCCACTCTCGAGCGTGAGACGGGAGTGGCGCTGCTCGACAGGTCCCCACGCGGGGCCGAACTGACCGATGCGGGCCGCCTTCTGGTCACGCAGGGCGAAGAGATCCTGGCGCTCGTGGAAGCGACCGAATCGATCCTTGCCGAACAATCCGATGTCGCCCTGGGAGTGGTCACTGTCACAGCGTTTCCGACCGCCGCAGTGGCCTTTGCTCCCCTGTTGGCCCCTCCTCTGCGCGGGCACGAGGGCATGCAGCTGATTCTGCGCCAGACACTGTTGTCCACCGGAACACAGAAAGTACATTCCCGAGAGGTGGACATCGCCCTGGTCGACGACTGGACCGGGCAGCATCCCAGCCACGGGCCGGACAGCGGCCGACGCCACGTGCACCTGCTCGTGGATCCGCTGGTGCTGGCCGTGCCGGACACCCACCCGCTCTCCGACCCGGACGAGCCGATCGTGTTGGAGAAGCTGTTGAGCGAGTCGTGGGTCGTGGCGCCCGAGAGCGAACGCTCACGCTACGGCACCGACCGCCTGCTGGCCGAGGTGGGGGGACTTCCCTCTGCCACGTGGGAGTTCGAGGGCCTTGGCACCATCCTGAGCCTGGTGTCTCGGGGTATCGGGATCGCGGCCGTTCCGGCCCTGGCCATGGTGGGTGCCCCCGCGGGGCTGGTCTATCGAAGTCTGCCGGGAAATGCCCCTCGACGTCACGTGTACGCCGTGCTGCGCCCGGGCACGCTGCGTCGCCCCGCGGTGCGGGTGACCCTGGATGCCCTGCGTGATGCGGCTCGTACCGTGGAGGAGCAGCTGGACGAGGTCACCGGTGCTCCGCAGAAGTGACCCCGACACGACCAGGCGCGATCCGGCCCTTGGACCGGATCGCGCCTGGTCGTGTCGTTGTCGATCTTTGTGGACGGTCGTTGTCATCACGTTCTCGCCTTGCGCCGGAATCGGTCGATACGGCGCCGCAGTTTGCGGCAGACGTGACGGGCCCGGTCCCGCTCGTCCCGAGCGTTCCACCATCGTGCGTAGGCTTCGAGTCTTCTTCTGCGTAGGGACTCCAGCTCTGCCTCCATCCGGTTCACCCGGTACTCCAGGTCGATGCGTTCGCGTTCGAACTCCGACATGTCGCGCTCGTGGAACTGCGCGTTGCGATCGGCATCGCGCAGGCGTTCCGCGAGTTCCTCGGCGGCATTCGCCCGGGTGGTCCAGCCGAGACCGGCCTGTCCGCTGTTGCGTTGAAACCACACAATCCTTGGTATTACCGCAAGAGGTCGAAGATCACCCGACTGTCACGCAAAAAATACGGAAAGCGAACAACTACACAAAGTACGCATTTCAGTCATTTCGCTAATCAGGGCAGATACCGGACACGCTTTCTCGGTCGAACAAAACCGCACCGGGGGGCTGCGCACAGACCTCACACATGACACCATGTCGGATATTGGTCTAGACCGGATAGGAGCAGTTGCCCGTGCCTGTCACTCTGATCCCCCGTCCACAAGAACTCACCGAGGGCGACGGAGAAGGCCTCACCCTCACTCCCAGGACCCGCATCTCCGCCACCCCCGGCGCCGAGGACTCTCTGGCCTGGTTGCGTCGCGAACTCGGTGCGGCCACCGGATTCCCCTTCGCACCCGGTACCGAGAACGACGCCCGGATCAGGTTGAGCGTCGACCCCCATGCCGGGCTCCACCCCGAGGGCTACCGGCTGATCGTCGACGACGCGGGCGCGCTCGTCGTCGGCCACGACCCGGCGGGGGTGTTCTACGGTGCCCAGACCCTGCGCCAACTCCTGCCCGCCGATGCCTACCGCCAGGCGCCCCTCGGCGACACCGCGTGGGTGTTGCCCGCCCTCACCATCACCGACGCCCCACGTTTTCGCTGGCGTGGTGCCATGCTCGACATCGCCCGACACTTCCAGCCCAAACGCGAGATCCTGCGCTTCATCGACCTCCTGGCCCTGCACAAACTCAATGTGCTCCACCTCCACCTGAGCGATGACCAGGGATGGCGGGTCGAGATCCGCCGTTACCCCGAACTCACCCGGAAGGGGGCCTGGCGCACCGAGAGCCAGGTCGGTTTCTCCTCACCCCTGGTCTTCGACGGCCGCCCCCACGGAGGTTTCCTCACCCAGGACGACATCCGCGAGATCGTCGCCCACGCGAGCGCACGACACATCACCGTGGTGCCCGAGATCGACGTGCCCGGCCACTCCCAGGCGGCGATCCACGCCTACCCCGAGCTCGGCGAAGTCGGAAAGATCCCCGTCGGCACCCGCTGGGGGATCTTCGACGAGGTCCTCGGCGTCACCGACAACGTCCTGGAGTTCTACAAGAACGTCTTCGACGAAATCATCGAGCTGTTCCCCAGCACCTACGTCCACGTGGGTGGGGACGAGTGCACAAAGACCCAATGGAAGAACAGTGCCTCCGCCCAAAAACGGATCGAGGAGGAGGGGCTGGCCGACGAGAACGAACTGCAGAGCTGGTTCATCCGCCAACTCGACGCGCACCTGACCGCGCGTGGCCGTCGTCTGGTCGGCTGGGACGAGATCCTCGAAGGAGGACTCGCCTCAGGGGCGACCGTGATGTCCTGGCGCGGGGAAGAAGGGGGTATCGCCGCCGCCCGTGCCGGCCACGACGTGATCATGGCCCCCACCGCCACTTCCTACCTGGACTACAAGCAGTCCGAGGACCCCGACGAACCCATTCCGGTGGGCACGTTGCTCAGGACAAAAGACGTCTACACCTCCGAAACCGTCCCCGAGAAGATGACCGAGAAGGAGGCGGCACATGTCCTGGGCGCACAGGTCAACGTGTGGACCGAGCACATCGACACCCCGCGCCGCCTGGACTACATGGTCTTTCCACGTCTGACCGCATTCGCCGAGAAGGTGTGGTCCAGCGGCCCCCGCGACTACGCCGAGTTCGAACCACGCCTGCGTGAGCATCTGCACCGCCTGGACGCGATCGGGGTCGAGTACCGCCCCCTCGACGGTCCCCTTCCCTGGCACACCCGACCCGGTGTTCAGGGTTGGAGCCGGTGAGCGGGGGCGAGGAAACCTCAGAAGTAGGTGGCGACCATGTCCACCACCGTGTCCGTGTCGTCGACCACGGGAAGGATGCGCCACCGGTCGAAGGCCGTACAGGGGTGGGAGATGCCCAGTGAGAGAAGATCGCCGGGACGCACCTCCACGTCTGCGGGTACCCGCAGGTAGGCGTGGTGGTCGTCGAGGCCGGTCACCTCGACCCCGTGGGCGGACGCCACGCCACCGTCCGCACGCCTCAGTGCACGCGGTATCGGATAACCCTGGTCCTCGTTGGCCTCGCGTCTTCCCATCGCGGCGATCGCCAACCCCTCCTCGGGCACGGAGGTGATCTGCGTCCACAACTCCAAGGCCCCGGCAAGGGTGTCGGGGCCTTCCGGCATACGTCGGTAGGGGGTGGTGCGCCGGTAGAGTCCGTCGTCGTGGGTGACGTAGGCGCCGCTACGCAAAATCGGCAGGACGTCCTCGGCACCACCGAGTTCCTCGGCGACCAGATCGAACCAGGCGCTGCCCCCGACCGACAGCACGGGCCGGGCCGGCCCGTGCTCCGCGCTCAGTGCGGCCGCATCACCCCGCAGCTCACGCAGGAACCCCCAGACGCCGTTGGCGTCCTTGTGCGGGCCCTCGTAACCGGCCACACCGACAGGTTCCACACCGGGGGCCGCCACCGCCGCACCCGCCACGGCCAGTAGCTGTTCGCGAGTACGGCAGCCGGTGCGTCCACCGGGGACCCCGCGTTCCACCAGCACCTGCAAAGGTCGCCCCTTCGGGTCGGCGGCCGCGGAGGCCGCCGCGACCCCCTCGGCGGAGTCGACGTAGAACAGCAGCTCCAGTTCCGGATCGCGGTTCAGTTCTTCGGCCATCCAACGCAGAGCCCCCGGGTCCAACAGTTCGTTGGCCAAAAGGATCCGGCGCACCCCGAAACGGCGCTGGGCCAGGACCTGGTTGGGGGTGGCTGCGCTGATCCCCCAGGCTCCCGCGTCGAGCTGGCGCCGGATCAGGTCCGGGGCCATGGAAGTCTTGCCGTGCGGGGCAAACAGCAGGCCGTGGCGTTCGGTGAAGTCCGCCAGCGCCGCGACGTTGCGTTGCAGGGCAGATTCGCGCAGAACCATGAGCGGCCACGTGAAAGGGCCGGTGAAGAGGTTCTCCCTGCGGGCGGCGAATTCCTTCAGGGTGATGGGCTCCCCCGGCCACCACACCCCCTTGGTGCGCCAGTCGACGTACTCCTGGGGAATGGTCGGCCGGTCACTCACGTATGCCTCCGCTTTTCATGCATGATCTCCCGCCCCGACCCGGGTGGGTCGGGGCGGGGCTTGTTCCAGGGTTCACTTCATCGGCGTGGCCGACCCGCTCAGGATATGCGCGCCACACGGTCAGTGTGCGACGAGTTCGGCACCCTCGAAATCACGGATGGCTTCCAGACCGACCTCGGGAAAGTCTGTGATGAAGCCGTCCGTGCCCATTTCCAGGACAGCGTCCATGACCGTACGGTCGTTGATGGTGTACGGAGTGATCTCCAGTCCGGCCTCGTGTACGGCCTCGACGTAGTCGGCGTCGATCTGGGTGTGGTTGGGGTTGATCATGTGCGCCCAGTCGTAGTCGGTGATCTCCTCCTTCGAGACCAGGCCGAGCAGGGCGTGCGGTACCGATGGCAGCAGGGTCTTGGAGTACTCCATCGACTCCCAGTCGAAGCTTTGCACGACGAGGCGACGCGGTTCCCAGGGCGGGTTGTGTTCGAGCCAGGTGCTGCGTGTGGAGATTTCCTCGGCGACCAGGTCCTCGATGCCCGCAGACAGGTCCGGGTCCTTGATCTCGAGGAAGAGGTTGAGGTCGAGCGTTTCGAGCAGATCCAGGGCGATGTCCAGGGTGGGGACGGGTTCTCCCTCGAAGACGGGGTCGAACCAGCTGCCGGCTTCGAGCTGTTCGACCTCCTCCAGGGTGAAGTCCCCGACCTCGTAGGAGTCGCGGTCGGGGAACACCTCTGTTGCGTTGGTGGTGCGTTCCAGGGTCGTGTCGTGCATGAGGACGATTTCGTCGTCCGAGGTGAGTTGGACGTCGATCTCGACGGTCCGGGCCCCCAGCCGCTTTGCGGTGTTGAGGGCGGCCAGGGTGTTCTCCGGGGCGTGTCCGGAGGCTCCTCGGTGGGCCACGGCGATCAGCGGGCGGTCGGGGGACGGGTGTTGCACGGTGACGGGGTTCTCTTCCGCCCTTTCTTGGGGGTGGAGAACCGGTACGGGCAGGGCAAGGGCGCTGCCCCCACCGACCACCAGGAAGACTGATACAGCTCCTACAACGAATCCGACGCGACGCAATCGGACCTCCCATGTACGTGTGATGTGCCAAGCACTGCCTCAAGTCGAGCGCAAGCGGTGTCTCTTCAATCACTTTGCGTAGTGGCATCGACCATGAGTGGCCGCTCCGCAAGCCATCCGCCCGCCCCATCTGTTACGACATGCACTCGTTTTGCTGCTTTGTGTAGGAATTTTGACCCCAAGCACCCTCTATGGGCACACAGGGCCCTGAAAACATCACTAGGAGTAGTCGATGGGAAGGAGCCTTCATGTGCAAGCACCGCTCGAGGTGGGTCGCACTCTTCAGTGCCATCACACCGGCCACCACCGTCACGGCCGCACCGAGCACCGGGGACAGCGGCATGAAATGTCCTGTTCCGGTAGCGTCTGTCCAGGCCATGAACGAAGCGGCCCACGCCCCGGCCAACACCTACCCACTGTGTTGGTCACCCCCGCCCCGAGGAGTCCCCGCCTCATGCCCGGCTTCACCACGCGACCACAGCTTCGCGGCGACTTCGGTATGGTCGCCTCCACCCACTGGCTGGCCTGCGGCACCGGTATGTCCGTACTCGAACGCGGCGGCAACGCCTTCGACGCCGCCGTGGCGGCAGGCTTCACCCTGCAGATCGTCGAACCCCACCTGAACGGGCCCGGCGGCGAGGTCCCGATCATCTTCCAACCTGCCGAAGGTCGTCCCCAGGTGCTGTGCGGACAAGGCGTGGCGCCGGCCGGTGCCACGATCAAGGCCTACACCGCCCTTGGCCTGGATCGCGTCCCCGGCAGCGGCGTCCTGGCCGCCACCGTACCGGGGGCCTTCGACGCCTGGATGCTGCTGTTGCGCGACCACGGCACCATGACCGTGCGCGACGTTCTCGACCACGCCATCGGCCTGTGCGAACGCGGCTACCCCGTACTGGAACGGATCGCGCGTGCGATCAACACCGTCGCCCCGGTGTTCACCCGGTACTGGCCCGGTTCGGCCGAGCTCTACCTGCCGCACGGGATCGCCCCGATCCCCGGAACCCGGCTCCGAAACCCGGCGTTGGCCGGCCTCTACCGGCGCATCATCACCGAGGCCGAAGCCGCCGGGGCCGACCGTGAAGCCCAGATCGAGGCTGCCCGACACGCCTGGTCACAGGGGTTTGTGGCCGAGGCCGTGGACACCTTCCTCTCCTCCCCCGTGGCCGGACCGACAGGGGAGCCGCAACAGGCGTTCCTGACCGCCCAGGACATGGCCGACTGGAGCGCGTCCTTCGAAGAACCGACAAACGTCGACCACGGTCCCTACACCGTCCACAAGACGGGCCCTTGGGGACAAGGACCGGTCATGTTGCAGCAACTACGCCTGGCCGAGTCCCTCGGTGTCGGCGACGGGGTACACGCCCGAGGCGATGTCGACTTCGTGCACCGCGTCGTGGAGGCCGCCAAACTCGCCTTCGCCGACCGTGAGGCCTGGTACGGCGACCCCGACTTCACCGACGTTCCCCTCACCGAACTGCTGAGCACCGAGTACGCCGACCGGCGGGCCACCCTTGTCGACAAGGAACAGGCGAGCCTGGAGCAACGTCCCGGTTCCGTCGACGGCCGCGCACCCTTCCTGCCCGCCCTGCACCTTGCGGACGGCACACACGAGGACCGCACCACGGGTGAACCCACGGTGGCCAACTCGTTCTCCCCCACCGACCAACGCGGCGACACCTGTCACGTGGACGTGGTGGATGCCGCGGGCAACATGGTCTCGGCCACACCCAGTGGAGGATGGCTGTCCAGTTCCCCCGTCATCTCGGACCTGGGGTTGCCTCTCGGGACCCGCGGGCAGATGTTCTGGCTCGACCCGGCCTCGCCCAACGCACTGGCCCCAAGACGCCGTCCCCGCACCACCTTGTCCCCCACACTCGTGACCCGGGAGGACGGTCGGGCGATCCTGGCCATCGGTACCCCCGGCGGTGACCAACAGGACCAGTGGACCTTCACCGCGCTGCTGCGGATCCTCCACGGGGTGGAGGATCTCCAGCAGGCACTGGACACACCCATGTTCCACACCAACGCGTTCCCGAGTTCCTTCCACCCGCGAGAGACCGTCCCCGGCGATCTTGCCGTGGAGCCGGGGGTGGGGGAAGAGACCATCCGGGAACTACGGCGACGTGGACACCGTGTCCGGGTCACCGGTGCGTGGTCACTGGGCCGCTTGGCCACAGTGGCCCGAGACCCCGACAGCGGGGAACTACGTGCCGCCGCGGATGCCCGTGGTTCCCAGGGTTATGCGGCAGGACGTTGACCCGTCGGCCCGACCCCGTTGGCCATGCCTCTTGCCAAATCGTCTGGTCACTGCTTATCTAGAACTTGTGGGGAAAAGCCACGGGTGAATACCCGAATGTCGCCCCACTCAGAACTCCATACCATCCGATACAGGGGTCGTTACTGTTTCCCCCTCCCTCAGTGGCGTCCCTGTTCCCCTCCTCCTTGCCCCAGGCCTGCCCTCCCCTCCTGGCCGGGTCTGTCGGACAAGGAGAAGGAGTGGGCCGTGGCATTTTCGTGCCACGGCCCACTCTTGTGTCTTCCTG
>DXDP01000509.1 GCA_019115445.1 Candidatus Nocardiopsis merdipullorum | reverse complement strand
GCCGGGGGAAGAGCGATACACCGGCTCGTCGAGCACCGCTCTGTCCCAGGTCACTTCCCGGCGTACTCCTCGGCGACACGGATCAGGGTGCGGGTACCCGTGCCCGTTCCGCCCTTGGAGGTGTATCCGTACGGTCCACCGTGGTTGAACGACGGACCCGCGATGTCCAGATGTGCCCAGGCGACGCCTTCGTCGATGAATTCCTTGAGGAAGACACCGGCGGAGAGCATGCCGGCCCAGCGCTCGCCCGCCACATTGGCGATGTCGGCCACGGCCGAGTCCAGCCCCGAACGCAGCTCTTCGGGGAGCGGCATCGGCCAGGAAGCCTCACCCGCGGCCTCGGCGGCGGCCACGACCTCGTCGCGCGCCTTGTCGTCACCCATGACCGCGAACACCCGGGTGCCGAGCGCGACCAGCTGGGCGCCGGTCAGAGTGGAGATGTCCACGACCAGGTCGGGGTTGTCCTCCTGCGCGCGGACCAGGGCATCGGCCATGACCAGACGGCCCTCGGCATCGGTGTTGAGGACCTCCACGGTTTTGCCGCCGTAGACGGTCAACACATCGGAGGGGCGCTGTGCGGTGCCACTGGGCATGTTCTCGGCCACGGTCAGGTAACCGACCGCATTGACCTTCAGGTTCAAGGCCGAGATGGCCCGCATGGCGGCCAGGACCGAGGCGGCACCGGCCATGTCGGACTTCATCCAGTCCATCGATCCCGCAGGCTTGAGGGACAGACCACCGGAGTCGAAGGTGATCCCCTTGCCGACGTAGGCGACGGTCTTGGTGGCCTCCGGGTGGCTGTAGGACAACCGGACCAGACGCGGTGGGTTCTTCGAGCCCTGGCCCACGCCGGTCAGACCTCCGTAGCCGCCTTCTGCCAGCGCCTGTTCGTCCAGGATCTCGATCTGCAGGTCGGCCTGCTGGGCGATCTCCTGGGCCGCGGAGGCCAGATCCTCCGGAACCAGGTCGGTCGGTGCGGTGTTGACCAGGTCACGCGCGAAGGTGACGGCCTCGGCCAGGACGGTGGCCCGTTCGGCGGCGGCCTCGGCGCCCGTCGCCGAGCTGACGAGCGAGAACGTGGCCGTTGCGGACTTTTCCGCCTTCTGCTTGGTCTTTTCGTCGGTGCGGTACCGGTCGAAGGCATAATTGCCGAGCTGAGCGCCGAGCGCGACGGCTTCGACCTCATCGGCGGTCCGGGCGGGCAGGGCCAGGGCGACCCGGCCTGTGCCCTGGTCGCGTACGGCCGGCGCGCGAAGTGCGGCCCCCGCCGCGCGGGAGAGTGTCTCGGAGTCGACAGGGCCGTCGGAAGGGGCCGGGCCGAGTCCGACCGTGACCACGACCGGGGCCGTGACGGCTCCGAGGGAAGCTATGGTGTGCACCTCCTCCGGAGCGCCGCTCGCTCCCAGGAGCGACAGGGTCGAGGCGAGGCCGCCGGTGAAGGCGGCGTCGACATCATGAGCGCCCGATGCGGGTTCCGGAGCGTCGCCTCCGGAGTGGTAGCCGATGACAACGACATCGGCCTCGAGCGTGCTGGGGGACTCCGTAATTACTGACAACGTCGTGCTCACGCCCCCGATGCTAGTCGCCTCGGATGCCCGAGGCGACGCGGCGCCCCGGATCTTCCAGAGCTCTGATGCGGCGCTCGGCGCTGTTTCTTGCCCGGCCCGCCCCCAGGGGCGCCCCAAGCCTTGCTCGCCCGGGGAAAGTACCTCTCGTCGCCGGTGAGAGGTGATGTGGGCGATCTCCGTGCCGCCGCTTCGCCGCCCAGAAAATTTCCGACCGAAACGCGCTGTGAAAAAATGTGATCATGATGACATCTGTGTCATCGAAGCACCTTTGCAGGAGGCAAAGCACCGGGTGGAGCGCTCTGTTGTCTTCACGCCCGTGCCCTCACACCCACGCGGTGGCCCCTGCGGCGACGAGCAGGGCCGTGGTCGTGGCCGTCTCCGACAGAGCTCCCAGCACGTCCCCTGTGATCCCACCCAGGCGACGTATCGCGTGACGCAGGAGGAACCAGGAGACCAAAAGCGCAAGGGCGACCGCTGCCACGCACGTGATCGTCAGCCCCATCGAGTGCGCGCCGGGAAGGACGCACAGCACGGCCATCAGGAGGACCGAGGCCGAGGCACCGGGCCGTGCGACCGTACCTGCCACGGTCGCGCCCAGACCCTCGACCCGGGCCGACGGCACCCGCCGGGTGCACGCCAAGGTCACCGCCGAACGCCCGACGGTACCGGCCACCACCGCACTCGTCACGACCACGGTGGGGGAGAGCTCGGCCAGTTGTCCCAGGGCCAGCACCTGAACACCCAGGACCAGCACCAGGGTGATCACCCCGAAAGGACCGATGTCGGAACGGCGCATCACCTCCAGGGCCCCCTTTGCCGGGCGACCACTGCCCAGACCGTCCGCGAGGTCGGCCAACCCGTCCAGGTGCAGTCCCCCGGTGAGCAGGGCCCCCGCACCCACACCGAGCAGGGCCGCCAAGGGGGCGGAGAGACCCAGCCACACCCCGCCCGCAACCACAACTCCCGTGACCGACCCCAGCAGGGCCCCCAGCACAGGCGCCCACGACATCGCCCATCCGGCCGTGGATCGGTCCACCCTTTCCACCCGCACCGGAAACACGGTGAAGGTTCCCAAGGCCATGCGGGCGCCCGCGACCGCGTCCGTACCCGGCCGGGACCCGTTCTTTGTGGTCAAGGCAACTCCAACACACGCCCGGCCGTGGTCAGCAGGACCTCCTCGGACTCGGCACCGACCCACTGGTTCAGCACCCCCAACCAGTCGCGGAACAGGCGCCCCGAACGGGTCGCGGGCACCACACCCGCGCCGACCTCGTTGGTGACCGCCACGACGTAGGCCTGTGTGGCCCGCCAGGCCTCGAGCAGAGCGTGTATCTCCGCCTCGATCCGCTCATCGGCGTCCTCCGGAGGGGTGCTGTCCCACATGCCGTGCCGTTCCATGGCCCCGCTCAGCCACGTCCCGAGACAGTCGACCAGTACCGCGCCACGTGCCTGCTCCAACAGCGACACCAGGTCCGAGGTCTCCTCGGTGTGCCACCACCAAGGGCGGCGGCGCACGTGATGGGCGACGCGCTCGGCCCATTCGGAATCGCCGGAACTCGGTCGCGGACCGGTCGCTGCATAGAGCACCTCGGGTTCGGCCGACAACCGCAGTTCCGCCTCGGTCGATTTCCCCGATCGGGCACCCCCGGTGATCAGCACACGGTGAGGACCGCGCGGCCGTGACTCCGGCCATACCTCCGGTGGGCACGAAAGTTCACTGTTGTCCTTGGGCACCAGCGCCCCCCACAGGCGAGCTCTGCGGGCGAACTCGTGTTGGGAGCGCACACTGTGGTCCCCACCGACGGCGACCACTGCGGTGGTCACCCCGATCACCCCGGAGCGCCGCAGCTCTCCGATGACCTCTGGACGCCGGGCGGCGTCCACGATGACCATGTCCACCTGCTGAGGCGGGGCCGAGGAGTAACCGGACCTGTCGGGAAGCTCCTCCACAGGGGGCACCCCCGGCAATGGGCCGGGGCCGGAGCGGGCGAACAGCAATTTGCTGCCCTCGGGACCCTCCACCCGCGCGCCGTCGGGGGTGGAGACCACCGTGTAGGTCGACGGTACAGGGCCCACCGCGCCCTCCTCACGGATCCGGAAGAGGTCGTCCACGGTCACACGCAAGGGCAGTCGACGATCGGCCTGGGCCTGCCTGCAGGAGGAACAGGAGCACTGCGGAGCGGGCCACCCCGCATTTCCTGCTGTTCCCAGAAAACGAATACGCACCCACAAGAGTAAACATCATCGGGTCCAGGTACGTGGTTAAGCTCGGTGCGGCAGCACGATCACAAAAGGGTCGTGGCGTCCCTGACGAAGGGTGATCGAGATGGCGTGGATCTGGCGGTACCACGGTGCCGACGGCAACATCCCGACGGAAGAAGAGCTACCGAACGAGTCGTTCACCTCCCAGGGCGATGCCGAGAGCTGGCTGGGGGAGAACTGGCAGGAACTCTCCGAGGGTGGAGTGAGCACGGTCGTCCTTTTGGAGGACGACCGTGAGATCTACACGATGTCTCTGCA
Source organism: Candidatus Nocardiopsis merdipullorum (assembly GCA_019115445.1). Taxonomy (GTDB): domain Bacteria; phylum Actinomycetota; class Actinomycetes; order Streptosporangiales; family Streptosporangiaceae; genus Nocardiopsis; species Nocardiopsis merdipullorum. Next base: position 289 of record DXDP01000509.1, on the reverse strand, counting down.
ACCGGTGGAGTGAGCCCGGTGCGGGGTGACGACCTCGTTGTTCGGTCACTCCGTCACGTTGTCGGCCACCCGCCACACATCGCGGCCCCGACACATGCTCGCCGGGGCCGCATGTGGCCATCGACCGGGTCAGTTGCGGATGTTGTCGGGGCTCTTGTTCAGTGCCGGATCGCGTTCGATGCTCTCACCGAGGATCTCGTCGATCCTGCCGAGCAGATCGGAGCCGAGTTCCACCCCGGCGGCCTTCACGTTGTCGTGCACCTGATCGGGGCGAGAGGCCCCGATGATG
>DXDP01000508.1 GCA_019115445.1 Candidatus Nocardiopsis merdipullorum | reverse complement strand
AAAACAGCCAGAACTCGGGCGAAACAATTCTGTCGACGTGCCCAGGAATCGAGCCCGCACCGACCCACACGGTCCGTGCCGTCAAGAGTCGACACAGCGGTGCGCTCCCCGTCATGGGCCGAGCCCTTCGACGGCTGTCCCCGGCCGCGACACCGCGGCCGGGGACGGGGGTCGCTCGCTCGCGAACCCCTACGGAGAACCGCCCTGCCCCGCCGATGATTCAGCCCGACGTGGTGGACCTGTCCTCGGAGGTGGACGCGGTCGAGGTGTCCTCAGAGCTTTGTGAGCCCGACCGTGCACGACGCCGGAAACCGGGCATGGCCGCCCCGGAGCCGACACGGCGCTTGTTGTAGATGTCGAAGGCCACAGCCAGCAGCAGGACCAGGCCCTTGATGAGCTGTTGCCAGTCCACACCCAGACCGATCAGCGACATGCCGTTGTTGAGCACGCCCATCACCAGAGCACCGATGACCCCACCGATGACGGTCCCCACCCCACCGGCGGCAGAAGCACCACCGATGAAGGCCGCAGCGATGGCGTCCAGCTCGAACATCGTGCCCGCGCCGGGGGTGGCGGCATTGAGACGGGCGGTGAAGATGAGCCCGGCCAACGCCGAGAGCGTGCCCATGTTGACGAACACCCAGAAGGTGGTCCGCTTGGTCTTCACCCCGGACAGCGCCGCCGCCCGCTCACTTCCACCCACCGCGTACACGCGCCGGCCCATCGTGGTGGAACGCATCGCAAACGAGTAGCCGATGATCAGGGCGATGAGCAGTACCCCCACCAAGGGCAGACCGTTGTAGTCGGCCAAGGCGTAGGTGAACGCAAGGATCGCGGCGACGACGAGGGCCGAACCGGTTGCGGTGGCCGCCGCGGTGGATACCGGCAGGCCCCGGGCGATCGACCGGGCCCGGGACCGCCACTGGATGAACACGATCGCGGCGGCACCGACCAGACCCACCACCAAGGTGGGCAGATGCAGCCCGTCACCCTGCCCGGGAAGGAACCCACTGGCGATCACCCTCAGCGACTGTGGCAACGGGGCGATGGATTCCCCACCCAGTACCGCCAAGGTGGCGCCGCGGAAAATGAGCATCCCCGCCAGAGTGACGATGAAGGCGGGCACCCCCACATAGGCGACCCAGAGCCCCTGCCAGGCACCGATGAGTGCACCCAACAGCAAGGCGGCCGGGACCACGACGACGGTCGGCAGCCCCCACGAGGTGAGCATGATCGCCGACACCGCGCCGGTGAAGGCCACCACCGAACCGACCGACAGATCGATGTGCCCGGTGACGATCACCAACATCATCCCGATCGCCAGGATCAGGATGTAGGAGTTCTGCATGATCAGGTTGGTGATGTTGAGCGGGGTGAGCAGCAGTCCGCCGGTCAGAACCTGGAACAGGATGATGATGGCCACCAGGGCGATCGCCATCCCGTACTGGCGCGCATTCCCTCGCAGGAGAGCGCCGATCCTGGCGATCACGGAAGTCTTGGTGGTCTGTTTCATGGTTGGTCACCGGTTCGGGTCATGAGTTTCATCAGAGTTTCCTGGTCGGCTTCGGCTCTGGGCACCTGGCCGGTGATCCGGCCCTCACACATGGCGTAGATGCGATCGCACATACCGAGGAGCTCGGGCAGTTCGGAGGAGATCAGCAACACGGAGGTGCCCTCGGCGGCCAGACGACGCACGATGAGGTAGATCTCGTACTTGGCTCCCACGTCGATGCCGCGAGTCGGCTCGTCGAGGATGAGCAGCTCCGGTCGGGTGAACATCCACTTGCCCAACACGACCTTTTGCTGGTTGCCGCCGCTGAGGGTACGCACGGTCTGGGCGGTGCTGTGGCTTCTCACCTGCATCCGCTCACTCATCCGCTGGGCCTCGACCTCCTCCAGCCCCTGGTCGAGAATCCCGCGCGTGGAGATGTGGCGCAGCCCCGCCAGCGTGGTGTTGTGTCGAATGTCGTCGTCGAGCAGCAGACCGAGGGACTTGCGGTCCTCGGGTACGTAGGCGATACCCGAGTCGATGGCTTTGGCGACGTTGTCGACCGACAGGGTTGTGCCGTCCCGGAGGAGCTCACCGCTGATGTAGCGACCGTAGGAACGCCCGAACAAGCTCATCGCGAACTCGGTGCGCCCGGCACCCATCAGTCCGGCCATGCCCACGATCTCGCCGGACCTCAGGCTGAGATCGGCCCCGTCCACCATGCGCCGACCCGTCTGGGCGGGGTGGTCCACCGTCCAGCCTCGGACCTCGAAGCGTTCCGCCCCGATCTCACCGACACGTTCGGGATAGCGCTCGTCGAGATCGCGACCGACCATCCCCCGGATGACGCGGCTCTCGTCGATCGACGCCTCGCCTTGTGCGCTGCGCTCCACGACGATGGTTTCGATGGTGCGCCCATCTCTGAGGATGGTGACCTCGTCACTCACACTCATCACCTCCCCGAGCTTGTGGGAGATGAGGATGCACGCCATCCCCTGTTCGCGCAGCTCCAGCAGTAGTTTGAGGAGCCGCTCACTTTCCGCCTCGTTCAGGGCCGAGGTCGGCTCGTCCAGGATCAGCAGCCGTACGTCCTTGGCCAGCGCCTTGGCGATCTCCACCAGCTGTTGGGCACCGATACTCAGTTCGGAGACCGAAGTGGTGGGATCCTCGTCCAACCCAACACGCGACAGGAGCTCGCGAGTCCGGGAATGGGTGGCGCCCCAGTCGATGATCCCGAACCGGCTCTCCTCGCGACCCAGGAGTACGTTCTCACTGACGGACAGTTGCGGAACGAGGGCGAGCTCCTGGTGGATGATGGCGATACCCGCCCGCTCGCTCTCCGTGACATCGCCGAACCGCCTTGGCTGCCCGTCGATGCTGATCTCGCCGGTGTAGGTGCCTGCTGGGTGAACCCCACTGAGCACCTTCATCAGAGTTGACTTTCCGGCACCGTTCTCACCCATCAAGGCGTGGACGGTCCCCTGTTTCACGTCCAGCGAGACCCCGTCCAGGGCCTTCACCCCCGGAAACTCCTTGCGGATGTCACGCATCCGTAGGAGCGGTTCCGGGGCCCCGTTTTCCGTTTCCATGGTGCTCATTCGAGTTCGGACTCTTCGTAGTAGCCGCTCTCGACCAGGACCTCGTAGTAGTTGTCCAGGTCGACCGAGACCGGATCCAACAAGAAGGAGGGAACCACCTTCACATCGTTGTCATAGCTCTCGGTGTCGTTGACCGGCACCTCGGTCTCTTCCAACACGGCTTCGGTCATCTCGACGGTCTGTGCGGCCAGCTCGCGAGTGTCCTTGAAGATCGTCTGGGTCTGCTCCTCGGCGATGATGGACCGCACCGAGGACAGGTCGGCGTCCTGACCGGTGATCACGGGCAGGGGCCGGGATTCGCTCCCGTAACCGGCGGAACGCAAGGACTCGATCACACCGAGGCTGATGCCGTCGAAGGGGGACAGCACAGCATCCACTTCCTCCCCCGAGTAATTGGCGCTCAGCAGGTTGTCCATGCGGGACTGGGCGATGGAGCCGTCCCATCGCTGCGTGGCGATCTGCTCCATGGAGGTCTGACCGCTGCGCACCTCCAGAACACCGTCGTCGATGTACGGCTGCAGCACCGACATCGCGCCGTCGTTGAAGAAGTAGGCGTTGTTGTCGTCGGGGGCCCCACCGAACAGTTCGATGTTGAACGGACCGTCCTCGTTCTCCAGGTCCAACGCGTCGACGATGTACTCCCCTTGCAACACCCCGACCTCGAAGTTGTCGAAGGTGGCGTAGTAGTCCACGTGCTCGCTGCCCATGATGAGCCGGTCGTAGGCGATCACCGGGATGTCGCTGTCGGCCGCCATGTCCAGGACGTCACCGAGCGCCTCACCGTCGACGGAGGCGATGACCAGTGCATCCGAACCTCGGGTGATCATGTTCTCGACCTGGGAGAGCTGGTCCTGGACGACATCCTCCGCGTACTGCAGGTCGACACCGTAGCCGAGCTCCTCGAACTCCGACGACATGTTCGAGCCGTCCCTGACCCAACGCTCTGAGGACTGGGTCGGCATCGAGATCCCGATGACGCCGTTCTCCCCTTCGGGCTGTGCTGCGTCACCCACACCACCACAGGCGGTGAGCACGAGGGCGGTGGTGACCAGCAGGACCGAACCTTTCACTGTTCGTGTGTTGCGTGACATCAGAACGCCCTCTTCCATGGGGTAGATGACTGATCGGTCGAACTCGCAAGCTTCGCGGCCACTCGGCCTGTACAGGCCGTCCGGTGTTCGGAGGCACCGGGGACCATGTCCGGGTGGAACGACCGTGTGAAACCGGGCAGCCCCCTCGGGACGCGGTGGATACGCACGGTCGGGTTCTTCGTGTATATGGCAGACGGAGGCACGGGACCCCTCACTGTCCGTAGACGTTTTGGTAACGGTGATACAGGGCGTCGACATCCTCTTGGGAAAGACGCTCCACGGGACCGCCCTGGCGAGCGATGTGGATGGTCCGTGCCACGTCCTCGCACATCACCGCGGCCTTGACGGCGGCCTTGGCGGTGGCTCCGATGGTGAACACACCGTGATCACGCATCAGCACGGCCGGGGAACGCCGACCCTCCAGCGTCGTGACGATGCCCTTGCCGATGGAGTCGTCACCGATGAGTGCGAACGGACCCACCGGGATGTCACCGCCGAACTCGTCCGCCATCGCGGTGATCGCGCAGGGGATGGACTCACCACGTGCGGCCCAGGCGGTGGCGTAGGGACTGTGGGTGTGTACGACCCCGTCCACGTCGGGGCGGGCCCGGTAGACATAGGCGTGGGCATCGGTGTCGCTGGACGGCTTGTGAGGCCCCTCGACCAGAACCCCGTGCACATCGCACACAGCCATGTCCTGGGCGGTGAGGTCGTCGTAGGAAACCCCGCTGGGTTTGATCACCATCAGATCGGTGCCCGGCACTCGGGCCGAGATGTTGCCGCTGGTCCAGGTGACCAGACCCCACCGGGGCAGTTCGGCGTGCAGGGCACACACGTGCTCGCGCACGCGTTCCACCTCGGCACGGTGTTCGGCCAACTGCCGCTGGAGCGAATCGGTGGAGGTCATCACTTCTCCTCGGAGGTGGGGCCGGTGACGAATGCGGCCTGACGCAGGGAACGCAGACGACGCAGGCTGTTGCTACCGCCCCGACCGAAGTGGTCGTGGAGTTCGGTGTAAACAGAGAAAAGTTCGTCGTAGGCAGAAACGCGTCGGGCATCGGGGTCCACGGTCTCGGCACGGGTACGCCCCATGGACGCCGACGCCGCGTGGATGTCTGGATGGAACCCCGCTGCCACCGTCGCGTGGATCGCGGACCCGACGGCACAGCTGTGTTCGGTGTCGGCGATGCGCAGGGGCCGGTTGAGTACGTCCGCGTACACCTGAAGGACGAAGGGGTTACGGACCATGCCGCCGCCGATGGTGAGCTCATCGACCGGGACTCCGGCGGCGGTGAAGGCCTCGATGATGGTGCGGGTGCCGAATGCGGTGGCCTCCACCAACGCCCGATAAACCTCCTCGGGGCGGGTGGCCAACGTCAACCCGACCACGATCCCGGACAGGGAATGGTCGACCAGGACCGAGCGGTTGCCACTGTGCCAGTCCAGGGCCACCAATCCGTGTGCGCCCACCGGGGCCTCGGCAGCCTTGGCCGACAGCAGGTCGTGCACCGAGAGTCCGCGCGCGACGGCCTCCTCGTGGTAGGCCGGGGGGACATGGGTGTCGACGAACCACCCGAAGATGTCGCCCACGCCGCTCTGTCCGGCCTCATAGCCCCACATGCCCGGGGTGATGCCACCCAGGGCCATCCCGCACATCCCCGGAACCTCGGCCAGGACCTCGGAGTTCATCACGTGGCAGGTGCTGGTACCCATGATGGCGAGCATCTGACCGGGTGCGGTGGTCTGCGCCGCTGCGGCTGTGACATGGGCATCGATGTTGCCGACGGCCACGGGGGTGCCCTCGAGCAGGCCGGTCCGGGCGGCGGCCTCTGCGGTGAGCCCACCGGCGCGTTCACCCAGCTGGGAGAGCGGGTGTTCCAACTTCTCCTCCGTGAAGGAGGCGAAACGCGGGTCGAGCGCGGCCTGAAATTCCTTCGATGGCCACTTCCCGTCCTGGTAGATGCCTTTGTAGCCGGCGGTGGCCACGTTGCGGGTCTCGTGTCCGCACAGTTGCCAGACGATCCAGTCCGTGGCCTCGATCCAGCGGTCGGTGCGTTGATAGACATCGGGGTCGTCGCGCAGCACCTGCAGGGCCTTGGCGAACTGCCATTCGGAGGAGATCCGTCCGCCGTAGCGCCCCAGCCAGGATTCGCCGCGCTCGGCGGCCAGGGCGTTGATCTCGTCGGCCTCGGGCTGGGCGGCGTGGTGACGCCACAGTTTGGGCCAGGCGTGTGGACGGTCCTGGAAGCCGTTCACCTGGCACAGGGGGGTGCCGTCCGTGGTGACCGGCATGACGGTGCACGAGGTGAAGTCGGTGCCGATGCCGATGACCTGCTTCGGCTCGACCTCGGCCGCACTCAGCGCTTGGGGGACGGCGCTACGCAAGACCTCACGGTAGTCCTCGGGATGTTGAAGCGCTGTTTCCGGCTCCAACGATTCGGTCCGATCGGGAAGGTGGTCGGTGATGACCCCGTGTTGGTAGACGTACTCGGCCGAACCGAGCTCTGCCCCGTTGTCCGCACGTACGACGACGGCACGGCCGGAGAGGGTCCCGAAGTCGACTCCGATCACCACGGAATCCTCGGCAAACGATCTGTTTGCGCTAACGCCCTGATTCAAGAGTTTTCCTTCCGATCGTCGTCTGATCGTTCCTGCAAGGACCGGTGGGCGTGTGCCCCACGAAACAAGTCGGTCGTCGGGTCGACTCGCATGGTGAAGTGGTGATCACACCTGAAACTTCGGTCTTGCCGTTGACAAGAGCGAGCGCCGTGAGGCCGTGGAGACGGACGCATGCCGTCCGTCGGGTCGGGGACATGGTTTTGGGGAGGGACTGTGGCATCACGGCGAGCGCATCCCTTCAGAGGGCATGGGACATGAAGGTGTGACCCACTCAACATTGTTGGCGCTAACATCCATAAAAGTCAACCCCGGGTTCAAGAGAAGTTTTGGCTGCTGAAGAGCGGTCGACCGTCCATGGGCATCGCCGTACGAGAGAACATGGCCCCGGGCCGAGGCTCTGGGGAGGTGAGATTCCCGGTCGACCGATGCAGGACCCGCCCGGGCGGCATGGGCAAGGCAGAGCTCGATGCGGGGGGAGCAGTGCCTCCGAGGTGCGTCGGCCCCGAGGACGGACCGTGATCACGTGGCCAAGACGCTGGTGGCCGCACACGGTCATCCACCGCGTGCGGCCACCTCACCGCAACCTGTCGTCGCAGCACACCCGGCGTGACT
>DXDP01000507.1 GCA_019115445.1 Candidatus Nocardiopsis merdipullorum | reverse complement strand
GCTTCACCGACCTGGGACTCGAGGTCATGCTCACCGAGCTGGACGTGCGCGTTCCCACCCCGGCCGATGAGACCGACCTGCAGCAACAAGCCGAGGACTACCGTGAGGTGTTCGAGATCTGTCTCGACATTCCGGGCTGCTCCGGTGTGACGGTCTGGGGGGTCACCGACGCCTACTCATGGGTTCCCGGAAACTTCGAGGGTGAAGGTGCGGCTCTGCCCATCGACGAGGACTACGACCCCAAGCCGGCCTACTGGGCGATCCACGAGGCTCTTGGTGAGAACGGCAACAACGACCCCATCGACCGACCCACGCAGGAGCCGACCGCTTCCCCGTAGGTGACCAGCTGCGCGAAATATGCGCTGATCAGCGGTCACCAAGGGAAGACCACCGTGACTTCCGGCACCGGTATCGCCGGCTGGACGGCTTTGCGACCCGCCGATGTCCCCGACGTCACATGTGTTGCAACCTGGCAGGAGGTGTTCTGTGCCCCGCCCTCCATGAACCCGAGCACGACCTCGACCACGATCCTCAAGAACCGACCCGAACGGGGCGGGATCGCTGCCGAACCGGTCCGGCCCCACCGTCGAACGACGCCGAGAACCCACGTCGGAGATGTTTCTCGGCGCCCACATCCACTGTCGGACCTTCGTGGTCCCCGGCAGGACCCACACATCTCGACAATGCTGTCTCACCCCGCTCTGTATGGAGACACCCATGGTCAAACGAATCCTGATCGCTGTGGGGGCGGTGTTTGCGCTTCTTGGCGCGATGCTGGTCCACACGCTGCCCGCACATGCCCAGACGGGCTTTCACATCAGCAACGGTCGTCTGGTCGATGCCTCCGGCAACGACTTCGTCATGCGTGGTGCCAGTCATGCCCACACCTGGTTCACAGAACAGACCGAGGCACTGGCCGACATCAAGTCCTTGGGCGCCAACACCGTCCGAGTGGTCCTCAGCAGCGGTGACTACTGGGACGAGGACAGCGCCGAGGAAGTGGCCGAGGTGGTTGCCGACTGCAAGGCCAACCGCCTGATCTGCATGCTGGAGGTGCACGACACCACCGGCTACGGCGAGGACGAGCAGGCCGTGGACCTGGATACGGCCGTGGACTACTGGCTGCGTGTGCAGGAGGCGGTGGAAGGCCAGGAGGACCACGTGCTGGTCAACATCGGTAACGAACCCTTCGGCAACGACGAGGAGGTCAACCAGGACTGGGCGGTGGACACCAAGGCGGCGATCAACCGGTTGCGTGAGGCCGGTTTCGACCACACCTTGGTGGTGGATGCCCCCAACTGGGGTCAGGACTGGCAGAACATCATGCGCGAGGACGCCGCCGAGGTCTTTGCCGCCGACCCCGACGCCAACACGATGTTTTCCATCCACATGTACGGCGTCTATGAGCAGGAGTCGGTGATCGTGGACTATTTGGAGTCCTTCACCGATGCGGGTCTGCCGTTGGTGGTTGGTGAGTTCGGCCATGAGCACAGCGATGGTGACCCTGATGAGGACGCCATCATGGCCCACAGCGAGCGGCTCGGTCTGGGCTACATCGGCTGGTCCTGGAGCGGAAACACCGACGACTATCTGGACATGGCCGTCGACTTCGACGTGGACAACCTCAGTGAGTGGGGTGAGCGGATCTTCCACGGCCCCGACGGCATCGCCGAGACCTCCGTGGAGGCCCCCGTCTACAGCGGCGCAGAACCCACCGACCCGCCCACCGAGGAACCCACGGACGACAACCACCGGCCCTGAGGAAAAAAGACCGGTCCGACCGATACATGACTTTGCCCCCGGCCCAGAGGCCGGGGGCAGGTGCTCAAGGTTCGGTCGGTCGGTAGGGGATGCGGTCGATCGCGCGGACCTCACCCAACGTGGACCACTCGTTGCGACCCAGCCGCGCCAATGGTTGGAGAAGCTGCGCATCGGGGTGGTCGTCCACCAGTACGGACCGGTCCACGGATGCGTTGACCACGCGGCCGAGAACCACTGTGGAATCACCCAGGGGAAGGGTCGAATGCAGCGTGCACTCCAGCGCCGAGGGGGAAGAAGCCACCCTGGGCGGGCGTACCAAGGTGCTGTGCTCACGCCGAATCCCCAGTTCGTCGAACTCACCGATCTCCGGTGGATACGGGGTACCGCTGGCATTGACCAGGCCCTGGAGCGACTCGGGGGCCAGATTCACCACGAACTCCCCGGTGGCTTCCACGTTGACCAGGGAATCCTTGCGTCCCACCGACGTGAACTGCACGATCGGGGGGTCGACGCAGGAGATGGTGAAGAACGAGTGCGGGGCCAGGTTGTCCACGCCCTCGGCGGAGGTGGTGGAGATCCAGGCGATCGGCCGGGGGAGGATCAGGGCCGTCATGAGTTTGTAGAAGTGACGGGCGGGCAGGTCTTCGGGGGTCCACTCGGTACGCATGGGAGCCAATTATCCCGTGTGCCGGCGTGAGGGGCGGGCATACACCCCTGATGAGCCTTGTCACTGCCGACGCCGTCCGTGCGGCG
>DXDP01000506.1 GCA_019115445.1 Candidatus Nocardiopsis merdipullorum | reverse complement strand
TCTCCAAGCCCGGCCCTTCAGGACCGGGGCGGGTTGACACAGCAGAGGAACCAGCATCCCGGATGTCCCACCGCAACCGGACAGAGTTTCGACCAGCCGAGAACCCTCGGTCAACGGTTGGAATCGACCGCGGCGAGCATCTCTTCGGCGACCCGCACGGCATGGTTCACCAACTCGTCCCCCTCGATGTAGGCCTTGCCGGTGTGGTCCCCAGTCCCCTGCTCTCAGAGTGCGCTCAGAGCGAGGCCCGCCACGAGTGCGTTGTTGCAGCAGTGCAGTACGACCGCAGGGAGGATCGACTCGTACTTGCGGGGCAGCCACGTCGACCACAATCCCAGCACGAAGACGTAGGGCGTCACGAGAGGGGTCGCGTGCAGGGCGGAAAAGAGCAGGGCGGACAGGACGACCGTGGCCCAAGGTGCCACGTGGCGGGAGAGGGCGCCGTGCAGCATGTCGCGGCAGATGATCTCCTCGCAGAGGGGGAAGACGATCACCGTGCCGGTGGTGATCGTCAGGGCGGCGCCCGGCGGTAGTTCAGCCACGAGGCCCAAGGTCGCCGAGAGGGCCGGGCCGTCGGCCGGGGCGGAGCCACCGAAGGTGTTGACAAGACCGAGTGTGGCACCGGTGGCCAGGGCCGAGGTCACGATCGCGAGCAGTACCCACAGCAGCAGTCCGACCGGGAACCTGTTCGGCCACGTGAGGCCCAGGTCGCGCAGACGAGGGCCGCGGCACATGAGGACGAGGTGCCCGGCGACGCAGCCCACCAGCGGTGTGATCAGGCGCAGGGCCCCGACCACGGACACCAGCCAGAACATGTCGGGCCAGTGCGAGGGGGCGAGGGACATCCCGATCCGAGCCACTGCCAGGACCAGACCGATGGTCGCCACGGTGAAGGCACCGACCAGGGCGGTGTGGCGCAACCGCACGTGTGTACCGAGCAGGGGGCGTGCGCGCCCGCTCCTCCCGCTTGCCGCCGGGAGCCCTGATCCGGGGAGCTCGAAGGGGTGATGCTCTCTCGTCCGGTATCCGAATTCGTCATCGGTCCAACCATCTACGCGAGACCGGATTGCCCCGTCCCCCACTCACCGAACGGGGCGAGAAGCTGTTCGCCGCCCTGCCCTCGACGCTGTGGACGTCGTGCTGCCGACGGCGACACCAGGTCAGCGGTTGGAGTCGACTTCCGTGAGGATCTCCTCGGAGGCCCGAACGGCGAGGTCGAGGAGCTCGTCCTCCTCGAGGACGGACGCGGTGGTGTAGTCCCCGGCGCCGTCGTCCTCGGCCCCCAGGACGCGGTACTTCACCTGCACGTGGACCTGGCCGTCGAGCACGTTCAGATCCACAGAGGTGCCGTCGTCCTCGAACTCGGCCATGGCACGTTCACCCAGGTCGAGCGAGGGGTCGGCCTCGTCCTCCTCCACGGGTACCACGCCGGGGTCGTTCGTGTGGAGGTCCTCGTTGATCTCCAGGGTGTAGGCGATGCTGTAGCTCTGTCCTGGGTCCAGGTCGGTGGCGACGGAGAGGCAGCTCCCTCTCAGGTGACCGCGTTCCAACGTCTCCGGGTCGGGCACGCCGTTGTCGGTCTGGTCGTAGGAGCGGGAGCCGTCCTCGTCGAGCAGGTCGTCGTGGAGATCGTCGGAGAGCACATCGCACAGATCATCCGGGAAGAGTTGCATGGGGTCGACGAGCTCGACCTGCTCCTCCTCCTGTTCTCCGTCGACCTCGGCGGCAGCGGTTTCCTGGTCCTGCTCGGGTTCGTCCTCGCCCCCGCACGCGGTCAGCAGCAGGGCGAGAGCGAGACCGCCGGCGACGGTGGGCAGGGGCTTGATGGCAGGGGTCATGGGGGAAGGTCCTTTCTGAGGTTCGGGGCTCCGACACCTTATCGTCCGGCGGGATCGCGGTTCCTTGGCGGATCTGCAGGTGCTCGGGGCCGTAGGTGCACGGGCCTGTGGGCGCTCGGCGTCAACAGATTCCGTAACAGGTTGCGTTCGGGCTCACCCACCGAAACCGGCGACCATAAACACCAACATGGGAAGACCGGCGATCGCCCACGCTGCGGTCAGCGTCCCCGCCACATCTCTTTCTCGACGGATCTGCCGGACTCCGAAGGTGAGCAAGAGCAGAAGGCCCACCGTGCGAGATGTGTGTTTCCTGGCCGGGTGACCGGTAACCGGCTCACCGGAAGATGTGCGCGACGACTTCCTCGATCTCGCCCGGTTCGGCGGGGCGGATGTGCCCGGCCAGTTCCACCATGTCGATGTCGGGGAACTCGATCTCCGGGTCGTCGTACTCGTCGGTCGGCATGCCCGTGCTGAGGTTGGCGGCGCCCCCGTCCGTGAACTCGGTGCGGGCCTCGAACCGGTCCTGTGTGTTGCTGGACATGTCCGCGATGACGATGTCCCCGTGTTCCTCACAGGGCCGGTCGCCGCCGTCCAAGTCGCACAGGGAATAGAGCGGCGTCCATCCCGTCTCGGCCAGTTCCTTCATGGACTCGCTCTGCAGGGTGAGGACGAACCCGTCGAACTCGGGGGAGACATCGATCTGCTCGTAGTCGATGGAGGCCGTACCGAGCCCCTCGTTCGCCCACATGGCAGTCGGTTCCCACCCGGGTAGATCCAGCACGGCGATCTCGTGGGGGAAGTCGGAGACGTCCTGAAGGAGTTCCTCCTTGCGCTCGACCTGGTTCTGCCCGTCGAGCCGCAAGGTCACGCCCACGGTCAGCAGAACCACTGCAAGGATCGCCCCGAGCGCGAGTACGAGGCGGTTGCGTTCCGTGCCCAGTGAGAACACGAGAACGCCGAGCAGGGAGAGCCCCAAGCACACCAGGGGCAGGGGCATGGAGAGGTCCACCCTCATGAAGAACGGAAACAGCGTGACGAAGATGCCCGCCACCATCGCCGTGCTCAGGACGGTCGGGAACTGCCAGGGCCGTGGTTCGTCACGCTCTTCCAAGGTCCGTTTGATCCAGAGGTGCACGCCGCCGATCACCACAAGGGCACCGAGAGCGAACAGCACCGCGTAACTCGTCTCGTCGTACAGAAGCGCGAGCAGTGCGAAGAATCCCGCGACCATCAGGGCCGTGCCGGCGACAAGCGGGTACAGGGCCACGAACCAGAACTTCGGGCCGTCGGCGCTCTTGGTCGGCGAGGGCGCGGTGCTGTTGTCGGGGGTCTTGGGGGTCTGCGGGGAAGTGCTCATGGTCGAACGCTACGGTCCGGGCCCAGGCGGGCGCCTGAGCCCGGGTACTCATATCCAGCATCTGCGTTGACGTGGGGGCATGTGCTCATGCCGAGACCGGGTTCGTCAGGAGACGTCGTCGACGACCTCCTCGGCCTCACTCGGCTCGGCGTCGGCGGAGAACCATGACGAGGTCGGAAAAAGCGTAGACGACAGTACTGACACCGATTTCGTCCCAGTCATGGCCGGAGCTGAACCACCTCGACACGGTCGCACACGACGGAAGCTCCCGAGAGCCCCTATGACTGCTGCTCCTTGCTTCAGACCGAGCTGAAACCGAGGAGCTCGGGAACCACCACCGCGGACCACCCGATGAGCACGATCACGATCGTCGATGCCGCCGCCAACACCACGGGGCGTCCCCCGACCTTGAGCAAGGTTTTGATGTGGACGTTGAGCCCCAGGGCGAACATCGCGGTGGAAAGCGCCAGCTCCTGCAGGAGTTGAGCGACCTCCAGCACCGCACCCGGCAGGACTCCTGTGCTCCTCAACGCCACACAGGCGATGAACCCCAGGACGAAGGCCGGGACCATGGGTGGGCGTTCCTTCTTTTCCGTATCATCCCCGTACGAACCGCCGACGTCCGATGCGATCTGGTTCCTCCGTCGGTTCCAGGCGATCCCGGCCAACACCGGAACCAACAACAACACGCGGGCCAGCTTCACCGTGACCGCCACTGCCAGGGCCCCACCACCCACAAGTCCTCCGGCGGCCACGACCTGTGCGACCTCGTGGGTGCTCAACCCGATCAGCAGCCCGGTCTGTTCCGAGGTGAAGCTCGAAAGTGTTCCCAGTGCGGGCATCAGCGGGATCATCGCGGTGCCGAAGACGACGACCATGGCGATGCCCGTGGCCACTTCTTCCTCGTCGGCATCCGTGACCGCGTCGGTGCCCGCCACCGCTGCCGCACCGCAGATGGAGAACCCCGAGGCCAGGACAAGACGCTGATTCGAACTCAGCCCGAGCCGGCGGCCCACCACCAGCGTGGCCCAGAAGGTCAGGCCCACAGCGGCCATCACCGCGACGATCACCCAGATCCCCAGCGAGAGGACATCCCCGACCAGTAGCTGCAATCCCAGCAGCACGATCCCGATCCGCAGCACCGGTTTGGCCGCCACGTTCGTCCCCGGCAGCAGGGCTTGGGGGTAGGGCGCGAAATTGCGCCACAGAATCCCGACGACGATGGCGATGACAAGACCGCTCACCCCGTGGAACAGGGCAGCGGTCGCCGTGCTGAGGACACCGACGAGGAGACAGACAAAGAGCCCGGGGGACAGCCGTCCAAGGGTCCGGCCCGGAAGAAGTTGGTGTTTCGACATGGGTCCCATCATGGGACCACCACCTGGACCTTCGGTAGAGAGAGATCGACCATGAGGCCATATGCTGGTGATATGGATACAGCGGGGGCGGTACCGGACTGGGTACAGATCCCCTCTCTACGGTTGCTCGTCGCTCTCGCCGACTCCGGGTCCGTGGGGGCCGCAGCACGCCGTATCGGCATGGCCCAGCCCAACGCTTCACGAAATATCGCGATGTTGGAGCGGCGAACGGGCCTCAAGATGCTCGACCGCTCCCCCCGTGGTTCGACATTGACCCCACAGGGACGGCTGGCGGCGACGTGGGCACAAGAGGTCTTGGAGTCCCTCGAACGATTCACCGCAGGTACCCGTGCCCTGGCTCATGACGGAGCAGGAAAGCTCACTGTGGGGGCCTCACAAACCGTCGCCGAACACCTTGCTCCCCTGTGGATCAGCCGGTTCAACCGTTTCCACCCGAATGTCAGCGTCGTGCTCGACATGCAGAACTCGGAACGAGTCATCTCTTGTGTGGAGTCGGGGGAGTACGAGATCGGGTTCGTCGAATCGCCCACCGTTCCCGAGCATCTGCACCAGTCCGTCCTCGGCGAAGATCCTTTGGAGCTGGTCGTGGCACCGGATCACCCCTGGGCACTGCGCTCGACCCGAGGGGAAACCATCCACCTGGGGGAACTGGCAAAGACACCGCTTGTCATCAGAGAGGCCGGGTCGGGCACACGGGCACTGGTGGACGAGTTGCTCGGACCGTTCGACCCGGTCCGTCCGATCAGTGAGCTCAACAGTACGGCGGCGATCATCCGAGCGGTCCGGGCCGGCGCAGGTCCGGCGATCTTGAGTCGGCTGGCAGCCACCGACCAACTCGCCGACGGCCGCCTGATCTCGGTTCCGGTCGCGGGTGGAACACCGCGACGCAAGCTGCGTGCTGTGTGGACCGGCCCCACCACTCTGGTCGGCTCCGCTGCCCAGATGTTGGAGACCGCGCTACGGGTCGACACCCTCTGACCACCGCACGGAGGCGGTCGACCGGTTCTGTGGTGGAAAGTCCTCACCTTGGGACCTGTGCACGGCAAAGGTGCAAGGGGCGGCCTCTTGTGTCCGCCCCTTGCACCCCGTACACGGGGTTACCCGTTCACCGGGTCAGTGATCTGCTGTCCCGGCCTCTTGGCAAGCCACTCTCGGTTCGATGTTCACCTCCT
>DXDP01000505.1 GCA_019115445.1 Candidatus Nocardiopsis merdipullorum | reverse complement strand
CCACCCCTTGGGCGACCGGGCGGATGAGCGCGAGCACGTGGATCGCCTCGCTCCTGGCCACCGCGGCGATCGCGCTGGTGTTGTTCGGTCTTCCGTTCTCCGTCCTGCTCTTCCCCGTCGCTTCGTTCATCCTGGGATTTGTCTCCCAGGCGGTGAAGGTCACTGTCGACACGCTGGTTCAACGACATGTCGAGGACGTGTTCCGCGGTCGGGTGTTCTCGGTCCACGATGTGTTGTTCAACGCCACATTCGTGCTGGGTGCGGCGATCGCGGCCACTTTCGTGCCCCCTTCCGGGGTCAGCGTCCCGGTGCTCTGCGCCATGGTGCTGGTGTACGCGGCGCTCGCCGCGGCCTGGTGGATACGCGCACGTCGGCCCGTTGCCACCGAACAGGGCCCCGGGCCCGAGACAGAGAAGACTCCCTGATCACGGCACCCTGCCGACATGCTCACCTTTCCGTGACTTCCCCATTACTTGCTGTATTCTCCCGGCCAGGTCAGATGTGTCGACACAGGAGAGCAGCATGTCCCATGGTCTTGGACTCGAAAAACTCGCCGACCCCTCCGGGGAACAACGTGGAGTGAACAAGAGAATCGGTGCGATCGCACAGCACCTGCCACCCTACGGAGACCGGCTGCTCGACGTGGGATGCGGCGAAGGCGTCCACACGATGCGAATCGTCGAGGGCTACGTACGCGTGGACGCGATCGACACCGAAACCGCACGGCTCGAAGTATTCGCGGAACGGCTCTCCGGCACGGAGTACGAAGGCCGGGTCCGTGTGCACAAGATGTCCGCGAACTCCCTGACCTTCGACTCCCACACCTTCGACCGGATCACGGCGTTCGACAAGATCGAGCACCTGGAAGAGCTGGAGGAATCGCTCTCGGAGATCCACCGGGTCCTGAAGCCGGGCGGTGCTTTCTCTCTGACCACGTCGAACCGGTGGTTCCCGTTCGAGACGCACGGGGTGCTGTGGGGCGACCGACACCGCTCGGCGCTGTCCGCACCCTTCCTCCCGTGGGTGCGGCCGCTGCACGAGCGGATGTCGGCCACACGGAGCTTCACCACACAGGAAATGGGACGGCTGCTGCGCGGCTCCGGTTTGCGTGTGCGCGCCATCGACTACCTCATGCCGACCTTCGATCGCGGGCCACAGTCCCTGCGGACACTTTCGGACGCCTTGGAGGACACACCCCTGCGGGTGTTCGGCCCGGCCATGGCGGTCACGGCGGTCAAACCGAAGCTCTGACCATTCACACCTCGAGGTGCTTGGCCGCCCAGGCCCGTAGCTCCGCGGTCGCGTCCTCCTTGGACATCGGCCCGTTCTCCAGACGCAGCTCGAGCAGGAAACGGTAGGCCTTCCCCACTGCCGGTCCGGGCGCGATGTCGAGGATCTCCTGGATTTCGTTGCCGTCCAGGTCGGGGCGAATACGTTCCAGTTCTTCCTGTTCGGCCAGTTCGGCGATACGTCGCTCGATGTCGTCGTAGGCGCGGGCCAGGGCGGCGGCCTTGCGCCGGTTGCGGGTGGTGCAGTCCGCCCGGGTGAGCATGTGCAGACGTTCCAGCTGCTCGCCCGCGTCGCGGGCGTAGCGCCGCACCGCCGAGTCGGTCCACTCCCCCTTGCCGTAGCCGTGGAAGCGCAGGTGAAGGGCGACCAAGGTACTGACCGCCGAGATCACGTCCTTGGAGAAACGCAATTTGCCGAGGCGCTTGCGACTCATGGAGGCACCCACCACCTCGTGGTGGTGGAAGGTCACCCGGTTGCCGCTCTCGAAAGCACGGGTCTTGGGCTTGCCGATGTCGTGCAGCAAAGCCGCCAACCGCAGTACCAGGTCGGGCTCGTGGCCACGCTTGCGTTCCAGTTCGATGGCCTGGTCCATGACGGTGAGCGAGTGCTCGTAGACGTCCTTGTGCCGGTGATGCTCGTCGATCTCCAGGCGCATCTTGGGGACCTCGGGGAGAACGTACTGGGCGATGTCCAGGTCCACCATCAGTTCGATACCGCGTCGAGGGTCCGGGCTGAGCATGAGTTTGACCAGTTCGTCCCGGATGCGCTCCGCGGACACGATGGTCAGACGCTCGGCCATGGCCCGTGCGGCCTCGGCGACCTCGGGTGCCAGGGTGAAACCCAACTGGGCCGCGAAGCGGGCCGCCCGCATGATGCGCAGCGGGTCGTCGTTGAAGGAGTCCTCCGGCCGTCCGGGCGTACGCAGCACCTTGGTCCGCATGTCCGCCAGTCCCCCGAAGGGGTCCACGAAACTCTGGTCCGGCAGGTGCAGAGCCATGGCGTTGACGGTGAAGTCCCGGCGGAACAGGTCCTCATGGATGTCCGTGCCGTAGGCCACTTCGGGTTTTCGGGACTTCGGTGAGTAGGACTCACTGCGGTACGTGGTGATCTCCAGCTGCAGATCCTTCTTGCGCAGGCCCACGGTGCCGAACTCGATACCGACGGTCCACACAGAGTCCGCCCAGCCGTCGACGAGTTCGAGAATGCGCTGAGGTACTGCGTCCGTGGTGAGATCCACGTCGTGGGAGGGCCTTCCCAGAAGCGCATCACGCACCGGGCCCCCCACCAGGGCGAGCTGTTGTCCGCATCCGTCGAACCTGTCGCCGAGTTCGTCGGAGGCGGGTCGGACCGATTCGGCCAGCGCTCGCAACGCCGACCGCTGCTCGGCGGTCAGCGACCCGGTTCGCGGGTGGGCGATGTCGTTGTCCATCGAAAACTCTGTGTTCGGCACACCACGAAGATTAGATCCCACTGCGAGTGGACCGCGAATCAAAAGAGGTATCTTCGGTTCAAGTGGTAGGGCGCCCAGGTTCGCGTCCGCCCCGCCCGTGTCCGCTCAGTGCGCCGTGCGGGCTTCCCGTCCGCTCCCGCCTTGCTACTGCTCCCCGGCGGGACGGCTACCTGGCCCCGATCAGGAAACCGGTCCAAGCGTTGCGTCGTTCTGCCCCTGTGGCGGTGGTCATGGCCGTGACCGCCGTACTGCTACCGATACCGGCCACGCCCCTTCCTGCGCTCGCCGACCCCCAGGACGAAGAATCATCCCCGCCACTCGTCGTGGAGAGCATCACCCCCGAGGCGATCGACGAGGACAGCACGCTACGTGTCAACGGTGAGGTGACCAACACCACCTCCGAAGATCTCGAGGACGTGACCGTCCGGATCCGTTATTCTCGTCACCCTTTCACCTCCCGTGACGAACTGGACGAGTTCGCCTCGGGGGACGGGTGGCAACCCAACGCCTCCGGCCCGCAGAAGGACATCACGGACTCCCTCGCCCCCGACGGCTCCCAGGAGTACGTACTCAGCAGTCCGGTGGAAGAACTCGGCCTTCCCGGTTACGGGGTGTACCCGTTGGTGGTGGAGGCGATCGACGGTGACGGGGACACCATCGGGGCTCAATACACCTTCCTTCCCCACAGCGGCGAGGACGAGGTACCGGAGGTCGACATCGCCTGGGTGTGGCCGCTGATGGATCGACCTCATCGTGCCGACGACGACACCTTCCTCAGCGAGTCTCTGCCTTCTTCGGTCTCGGAACAGGGCAGACTGGGCCGCCTCCTCACAGCGGGGGCCCAGACCGAACTGGACTTCGAGGCCGGCGACGAGGACCTCGTCGAGGAACTGGGGCTGGAGGAGCCTCCCACGGACGAAGAAACAGAGGAGGAGACGGACGAGGAAGAGGCCGATGGTGAGGAAACCGTCGACCCTTCCCCCACCGATGTGGAGAGCGTGGGTCCACTGCCCGACGAGGGGGACGAGGACGAAAACGCCGAGGACGAAACCACCGATGTGGAAGATCCCCCCGAACGCACCGAAGGGGTCCCGGTGACCTGGTCCGTCGACCCGAATACGCTCGACGACATCGTCCGAGCTGCTCGTGAGGACTTTCGGGTACTGGAGGATCTCGACTCGAAAACAGCCGACGACCTCGAAACACACACACATGAGGCAGATCCGAGAGCCCAGGTGTGGCTGCGTGAGGCTCGTCGGGTCCTGGCCGCCGACACCGTCGTCTCCGGGCCGTACGCATCACCGGACCTGGCCGCGTTGCTGCACAACGACATGACCCGGGAAGCGGAGGCCTCGTTGATGATCGGCCAGGAGAGAACACTCCAGGCCTTGAATCTGGACCCCGACCCGGACTTCGCCGTCCCCCCGGGGGGCCTGATGGACGAGCAGGTCCACGAGTTGTTCGCCGAGGGGGGTGCCACTCACTTCCTTCTCGCCGAGGACTCGATGCCCCCGGCTTCCTGGCTGTCCACCACCCCGACCGCCCAGTCCCCCTTGCCTTCCCCCGAAGGTGATGACGGTGTCGCCCTCGTCGCCGATCAGGGCATCACCGACGTCCTGTCCATGCCGTCGTCCGGCCCGGGTGAGAACACACTCGCCCTGCAGCGTTTCGCGGCCGAGACCGCGATGATCGCCGGTGAGAGTGCGGGCGGTGATCGAGTCGTGGTCGCAAGCCCCGACCCTGCGTGGAACCCGGAAACGGAATTCGCCGAAGGTGTCCTCGCCGCATCCGACTCCCTTCCGTGGTTGCAGCCGAGGCAGCTGGAAGACATCGAACTGCCCGACGCCGACGAGCGGGAGGAAACCAGGGCGGGGTTGACGTACCCGGAGTACGCCCCCGAATCCGAACTCAGCTCCACCTACCTCGGGCAGATCGAGGACGTGAATCGGGACGTGAGACTGTTCAACAGCATCCTGGTCGGCGACAGCGACCCGTTCCGCCCCGCGATCTTGCGTCTGACATCGGTCCACTGGCGTGACGAGGAGACCCTTGCGGGCATCACCCGTTCCGCGCTCGTCCAGTCGGTCCAGGATCAACTGGACGCTGTGCGCATCATCCCGGGGGAACCGGTCACCCTGGCCAGCCGAACCGGGATCACCGGTGTCCTGGTCGCCAACGACCTCGAGGACGAGTCGGTCTTCGTGCTGTTGTCGGTGTATTCGGAAAACTCAGAACGTCTGAGCGTGGGAGAATACACCGACTCGTTCGAGATCGAACCCGGCGCCAAAACCACGGTGTACGTACCTCTGTCGGCCCGGATCAACGGTCGCACGGTCTTGCACGTGAGTCTGCACAATGCCGAGGGTGAGCCGATCAACTCCGACGAGTCGCAGATCCCGGTGAACGCCACCGGCCTGGGCACACAAGCACTCCTGATCAGCGGTATCGGTGTGCTGATCCTCGTCGCGGCGTTGGCCCCGCGTGCGCTGCGCATGTGGGCACGCAAGCAGACGGCCCGGGCCAGGGCGGCGGCCGCACAAGATGGTGAAAACGTCGAAGACGCGGTCGCTTCCCAGAAGCCTGTCACCGAGGAGGCCGGGGCCCAGGACGACCGTCCGGAGCCCGAGCCGATGGCCACCGAACCCGACGACACCCCGGACCCCGGCCCCGAAGACACAGAATCCGAGGACGGGGAGCCGCGCACCGCGGACACCGGTGAGAAGAACTCCGGGTCCCACACAGGCGGGGACGACACACACCGGGAAACGGGCGGCACCAACACATGACCTGCGCAGTACTCCGCCACGGCATCGCCCTTGCGGAACTCTTCCTCGCCGGACGAAAGGAACCCTGATCCACTGTGGTCACCGATTCCCCGAACGGCGGAGGTAAACACCACCGCCGTTCACCCCAGCCCGAACCACACACGGTCGACAGACCGACCCCCGAAAAGAACCCGGTCCACTCCTCCGGTGAGCCCACCCCCTCCTACGAGGAGGGCGGACTCGCCGAACCGGGGACGATCTCCCCGGACACAGGCAGCGGCTCCGACAACGGCTCCGCACAAAAGCCCGAATCCGAAGCGGGCGACGACAACGGCTCCGCCGGGATGATGCGGTCCAGCGCCATCATGGCGGTGGGCACCATGGCCTCTCGCATCACCGGCTTTGCGCGCACGATCGTGCTCGGCGCCGCCATCGGCACCCACCTCCTCGGTGACGCATACCACACAGCGCACACGATCCCGTTCATCCTCAACGATCTGCTCATCGGTGGCCTGATGGCGAGCGTGATCGTGCCGTTCCTGGTCAAGCGACGTAAGCGCGACGCCGACGGGGGCCAGGCCACCGAGGACCGGTTGTTCACCACCACGGTCCTGGCTCTGTTCACCCTCACCATGGTTGCGATCCTGGCCGCCGAGGCGCTGATCTACCTGTACGGGTCCCGGTTCACCCCGTCACAGTTCGACGCGTCGGTGTACCTTGCTCGCTTCTTGTTGGCACAGATCTTCTTCATCGGCCTGAGCGGCCTGCTCAGCGCCATGCTCCACACCCGAGGCAAGTTCGGCGCGGCCGTGTGGGCGCCGGTCATCAACAACCTCGTCATCATGCTGGTGGCCGGGATGTTCCTGTTCGTCGCGGGCCCCGGGCGCACACCGGACAACGTGAGCAGCGCCGAACTCACCCTGTTGGGGGCGGGCACCGCCTCGGGTATGGCACTGCAGACACTGGTGTTGTTCCTCGCCCTGACCCGCACCGGTTACCGTTGGCGCCCCCGACTGGACCTGCGCGGCAGTGGTCTTGGTGAGGCCGTGCGCACCGCCGGGTGGATGATGCTCTACACCTTCCTCACTCAGGCGGGTCTGTGGATCACCACCAACATCGCCAACGCCGCGAACGTCGCAGGCATCGAACAGGGGCGGGACGTCGGTGCCGGTATCACCGCCTACAACCTCGCCTATCAGCTCTTCCAGCTGCCCTACGCGATCATCGCGGTGTCCCTCATCACCGTGCTCCTGCCCAGGATGAGCGCACATGCCGACGACCGCGATTGGAACGCCGTGCGCGCGGACTTCTCCCGCACCATGCGCATCTCCGCATTCATCCTGGTTCCGTTGGCGTTCGCGATCGCCCTGTTCACCGTCCCGCTGTCGATCCTGGCTTTCGCCCGCGGGTCGATCTCCGTCGACGACGCGGCCAATATCGGCCAAATTCTCGCGGTGATGGCCCTTGGACTGGTCCCCTTCACGACCTTCCAACTCATGCTGCGCGTGTTCTTCGCCATGGGCGACACCAAGACCCCGGCGATGATCGCGATCGCGAACCTGGCCGTACACAGTGCTCTGGCCTTCGTCTCCTACGTGGTGCTACCGCCCGAGTACGTGGTCGTGGGTGTGGCCGCAGGGTTCATGTTCTCGTTCCTGTCCGGGCTGATCATCGCAGGTAACGTACTCAGCAGACGTATCGGGGGACTTGACGGAAAGCACATCCTTGGCACATTGTTGCGGCTGCACCTGGCCGTCGTTCCGAGTGTCGCGGCCGGTTTCGGCGTGCTCAGGTTCTTCGACGCCTACGTCGGCCCCGGCCTGGCCACGAACATCGGGTCCCCCCTCGTCGGGTGCATGATCGGCGCGCTGCTCTTCCTGATCACCGCGCGCTTGTTGCGGGTACCGGAACTCAGTGCCGCAATGGAACTGATCCGTAGCCGCCTGCGTCGATAGACGCACGTCACTCTCCGGCCTCGGCCCCGCAGGAGAACCGAAACAGCACGCTCGAGAAAAGGATCGTCCGACGGTGTCCAGCCATCACCCTCCACAGGGGTCCCCTTCGGAACCGGAAGTACCCGACATGAACGACTCTCGGGCCCGGCGCCGCACTCTGGTGATGCCCGAGGACTTCCTCGACGCCTATGCACGGGACGAGCCGGAGAGCGTTCCGGAAACGGGTCTGCGGACCTACAGCGACCCCACGAACATCGGTGACCTGGGAACGGCAGACCGTGCCGGTATGGAGGACGGCGACGAGGTCGGTGGCTCCTCCCACACCGGTCCGGGCAACATCGCCAAATCCAGCGCGACCATGGCGATCGGCACGATCGCCTCACGTGCAACCGGATTCGTCCGCACGATCGTGCTGGCGGCGGCGATCGGCACCCAGCTGCTGGGCGATGCCTACCAGACCGCGGGCATGGTCCCGTACATGATCTACGACCTGCTCATCGGCGGGTTGTTGGCGAGTGTGTTCGTCCCGTTCCTGGTCAAGCGGCGCAAGCTCGACCCCGACGGCGGTGACAGGACCGAGCAGCGTCTGGTCACATTGATGCTGTTGGGACTGCTGTTCATCACCGTGGTGTCGGTGTTGATCGCGGAATGGTTCATCCGTATCTACGCGGGTGGTTTCAGCGGGGCCCAGTACGAGGTCTCGGTGATCCTCGCCCGCTACCTGGTGCTGCAGATCTTCTTCATCGGCGCCAGTGGGCTGGCGAGCGCGATGCTCAACGCCCGACACAAGTTCGGTGCCCCCATGTGGGCCCCGGTGCTGAACAACATCGTCATCATCGGTGTCTGCCTGTGGTTCCTGTCGATCGCCGGACCGGGGCGAACCCCGGAGACGGTGACACAGGGGGAACTGGCCCTGCTGGGCCTGGGTACTGCTCTTGGCCAGGCCGTGCAGGCGTCCGTGCTGATCTGGGCACTGGCCGCGGCGGGCTTTCGGTGGCGCCCTCGCCTGGATATACGCGGCAGTGGCCTCGGTGAAGCGGCAGGGGCGGCTTCGTGGATGATGCTCTACATCGTCGTGGCCCAGGTCGGTGCGCTCGTTTCCACCAATGTGGCCACCCGTGCCGGTTCGGCCGCCGCCGATCTCGGTCACCAGACCGGTTCGGGCATCGCGGCCTACAAGTTCGCGTCGATGCTGTTCCAGTTGCCGTACGCGATCATCGCGGTGTCGGTGATCACGGCATTGCTGCCCAGGATGAGTGAACATGTGGCCGCGGGCCGCAAGGACAAGGTACGCAGCGACTTCTCCCGAGGGTTCCGTCTTTCCTCGGTGTTGATCGTGCCGATCTCGGTGGCGATGATCGTCTTCGCGGTCCCCTTCTGTGTGATGATCTACGCACAGGGCAGCACCAGCGCGGACGATGCCGCCGCGATCGGTCACATCCTCATGACCTTCTGCGTGATGCTGATCCCCTTCACTCTGTTCCAGCTGCAGATGCGGGTCTTCTACGCCCTGGGTGACACCCGGACACCGGCGCTCGTTGCGCTGCCGTCCGAGGCCACACACGCGATCACCGCGTTCATCTTGCTGTTCTCGATGGAACCGCAGTACGTCGTGGTCTGGCTGCCGCTCCCCTACGGTCTGTACTACGTCGTGGGATCGATCATCATGTGGTACTTGCTGAACAAACGCCTGAACGGGCTGGACGGTCGGCGCACCGCCACGACGCTTTTCAAGCTCCATCTGGCCACGATCCCCGCAGCTCTGTTCGGAGTTGTGATGATCTACCTCTTCCAAGGGCTCCCGGGTGATCTGTGGCCGGGTCTTGCAGCGATACTGGCCGGAGGCACGGTAGGTGCCGTACTGTTCTTGGTTACGGCCAAGCTCCTCAATGTGACGGAAGTCACAGCCTTCCTCGATTTGATCAAGAGCAGGCTACGACGTCCCTGATCACCTGGAATGGATGACCTTGGGTAGTCAGTCGCCGGTACGGCCCAGAAGGTGAAGAGATATCCGGTGTCCTCCAAAGATGCTGTTCACGCGTCCTAGCATGGACAAGCATCGCTCAACCACCACAGCATTGTTCATCCGAGCTGCCCGAAGGGAGGCTGGGGACAGCACACAGGGCCGATGACCCCCCTCGCACGCACCCGCGTCACCCCCTCCCATGCGGGGTGATGTCGCAAACAGCGCGCGCGGCCACATGGCACTGGCGCCCGTCACTCCCACTATGAGCACCTTCCTGATCGAACCCGGGGCAAAGCTGGCCAACCGGTACCGCCTCGACCAAGTCGCGAGCCAGACCGGTGGAGCCACCCGCTGGAAGGCCACCGACGAGACCTTGGCACGTCCCGTCGCCGTCTGGACCTTCGCCGAAGGCTTCCCCCGCACCTCCGAAGTCGTGCACGCAGCACGCGCCACCAGCCGCATCCCCGATGCACGCGTCACCCAGGTCTTCGACGCCGACGACACCACACCCACCCCCTACGTCGTCGAGGAGTGGGTGATCGGCTCCTCCTTGGCCGACCTGCTCGCCCAAGGCCCCATGGAACCCGAACGGGCCGCAGGCCTGGTCGCCGAAGCCGCCGAAGCCATCGCCGCGGCCCACGAGAGTGGGCTGTACCACCTGTGCCTGTCCCCCGGAAAGCTCATGTGGAGCAGCGGAGGAGCGGTCAAGGTCACCGGTATCGGGGTGGACGCTGCGCTGATCGGTACCAACGTTCAGGACCCCGCCGCCGTCGACACACAAGGACTCGGCAGTCTCCTGTACGCAGCGCTGACCGGACACTGGCCCGGCGGCCCACAAAGCGGTCTTCCTCCGGCACCACAAGGACCCGCAGGTCCCTACCCCGCCAACCAGATCCGCACCGACATCACCGAACCCCTCGCCACCATCATCACGCGCTCCGCCCAGCCACAGCTCGCGGGACAGATGGTTCCCGGGCCGCCCATCACCACACCTTCGGCCTTCTGCGCCGCCATGGCCGAGGTCCCGCGCCTCATCCCACTCCCGGTCTCCCAGTCCGAGGCCGCCCCCGAGCCCGCACAGGGAACCTCACGCCGCACAGGTGAGTTCGGCGCAACCGGCCCACGACGCTCCGAACGCGACAACACCCGAGAACCGGAGCGCTCCACGCCCTCCCGCACGGAACGGCGCACCGCCCAGGACCAGAGCCCTGTACGTAAATTCCTCGTCTACGGCCTGGCGATCGCCCTCTTCGTGGCAGTGGTCGCCGGAGCCTGGGTGATCGGATCGATGATGAACCCCGGGGAGGAAGAGGCCGAGCCCAAGGCGGACGAGGCCGAGGACACCCCGGAAAGTGCCGACCTGTCCGTGTTGGACATCGTGGACTCCGATGGCTTCGACCCTCTGGGCGACCACTCGGAACACCCCCAGAACGCACCACTGGCACACGACGGCGACCCCGAAACCGTCTGGAACACCGAAGGCTACAAGGACCCCATGGGCCTTCAGAAGTCCGGTGTGGGCCTGCTCCTCGACCTGGGAACCAGCCAGGAGATCCACGAACTCGACCTACTGGTTCCGGACTCCTCCTACGGCGTGCAGATCAGGGTCGGGGACGACCGCGACGTCGACGACGACGCGGGGCTGGACGCCGAGCTCCCCGTGGCTTGGGAAGGTGACGTCAGTGGCCAGGAAACCATCGAGATCGAGGACGGTGCCGAAGGTCAGTACGTCGTGATCTGGTTCGTCGAACTTCCTCAGGTCGATGGTGACTACCGGGGAACCGTCGCCGAGGTCGAAGTACGCGGCATCTAGCTTGTATCCAGTTGTGGAGTATGTGATCAGTACTGATGGACGCGGTCCACGAGCTTCCTGACCGGGAGCTGCTGACAAGGCACGCTCAGGGTGACGACCAGGCCTTCGCGGTCCTGGTTCGTCGCCACCGTGAGCGCCTGTGGGCTGTCGCCATCAGGATGATGTCGGACCCGGAGGAGGCCTCCGACGCCCTGCAGGATGCCTTCCTGTCCGCGTTCCGGGCGGCCGACCGCTTCCGGGGCGAGTCACAAGTGACCACGTGGCTGCACCGGATCGTGGTCAACGCCTGCCACGACCGGCTCCGCCGTCGTAAAGTACGCCCGGCCACCCCCACCGAGGGGGAGACACTCGACGTGCTGTCCAACGAGCGTCTGCACCGCACCGGTTCCACCGATGACCACGCCTCCCGTACCGAAACCAGACTGGACATACGGGCGGCCCTGGACAAACTCCCCCTCGATCAGAAGTTCGCCCTGACACTCGTGGACATGCTCGGCTACCGCGTCGAGGAAGCCGCAGAGATCCTCGATGTGGCATCCGGCACGGTCAAGAGCAGATGTGCTCGAGGCCGCGCGAAACTTCTCCCCTCACTGGCTCATCTGAGGAACCCCCAGCCTCCCCGAGACGTCACATCTGAGAGAGGAGGTGCCAACCCATCGTGACGTCCCATCCTGACGCGGAGGCACTCGCCTTCTTCGCCGAAAAGCTGCTGGAGCCCGACGAAGAACACGACGTGGCCGCTCACATCGAATCCTGTGATCGTTGCGCGGCAACTCTGGAAGATCTCACCGAAGTCTCCAAAGTCCTGGCGACCGCATCGGCACCCGCGCTCCCCCAGGAGCTCACGGACCTCCTCGACCGACAGATCACAGAGGCCGCCCGCGAACGTACGGCCACAGGCATCTCCGAGCCCTCCGAGCCACCTTCCGAGGAAGCGCCCGACGACGAAGGTACGGAGTCGACAGCGAGCGTGACACCACTCACCCCGCGCCGGCGCCGGTTCACCCTTCCCCGACTGTTGGTCGCCGCCGCGGCGGCGGTCTTCGTCGTCGGTGCCGGCACCGCAGTGATCAACGGTGTGTTCTCCTCCCGGACCAACCTGGAAGACACCGCAGCCCCTCTGATCGAGGGCGAAGAGGATTCTGCCCCCGACACCGCACTGACCTACACACCCGACGTGGTACGCAGCGGCACCGTCTACACCGACTCCGAACTGGCCGAGCAGGCCACCGAAACATGGGACCGTTCCCCCCTCGGTGACGGACCCGAGGACAGCGGCACGACCGCCCTGCACCAGGAAGGCGTTTCGCCCCCTGAAGCCGACGAGTACGCTGCCGAGCTCGCTCAGGAGATCGGCCTACGTGTCGTTCTGGTCGACGACTCCCTCTACGGACCCGACGGCGACCAAGCCTGGGTGATGTTCGCCCAGGACGGGGAACAGGTGGAAGTCTTCGTGATGGACCCCGAGCGCACCCCCCACGACGACATCACCGACAACATCCTCGCCAGCCAGACCCTGGAACCGCGCTGAGGCAAACGCCCCCGAAGGCCCCACGTGCCCACTGGTCCGACACAAGGCACCGCACAAAGCCTCACCGACCGTCCCTGCTCGTCCGCCACCACCTTCTCGACCCTGCACATTCGTCTTGTGACTCGGGGCGCCGGCATCCCACTCTCGTATACCCCACCCCGGTAAGCCCGTCCGTGTCCTCGTGGGAATAGCCATGCACCTACCATCGGTTGTGCTAGTCGTCTTCCCCTCGGTCACCTTCCGTGGCCGGAGCAACAATCGTGTGAAGGGCCTACGAGCGTGAGTGACGTCCGCAATGTCATCATCATCGGTTCCGGACCCGCCGGGTACACCGCGGCCGTCTACGCCGCGCGTGCCGAACTGCGTCCGCTGATGTTCGAGGGTTCCATCACCGCAGGTGGAGCCTTGATGAACACGACCGATGTCGAAAACTACCCCGGCTTCCCCGACGGCATCATGGGACCGGACCTCATGGACAACTTCCGTAAACAGGCGGAGCGTTTCGGTGCCGAACTCGTCCCGGAGGACGTCACCGAGGTCGACCTGACCAAACCGGTCAAGGAGGTCGTCGCCGGTGATGAGACCTACTACGCGCACACCGTGATCATTGCGACCGGCTCCGGCTACCGCGAACTGGGTGTGCCCGGTGAAAAGGAACTCTCCGGAAGAGGTACCTCCTGGTGCGCCACCTGTGACGGTTTCTTCTTCCGCGACCAGAACATCGCCGTGGTCGGCGGTGGCGACACCGCGATGGAAGAGGCACTCTTCCTCACCCGCTTCGCCAAGTCCGTCACGATCATCCACCGCCGTGACGAACTGCGCGCCAGCCGCATCATGGCCGACCGTGCACGCAACAACGACAAGATCAACTTCCTCTGGCACACCGAGGTCCTCGAAGTGCTCGGCCAAGAGCGAGTCGAAGGCCTCAAGGTGATCAACAACCGGACGAAGGAAATCAGCACGTTGGACGTGACCGGTCTGTTCGTCGCGATCGGCCACGACCCACGTGTGGAGTTGTTCGACAAGCAGATCGAACTCGACGACGAGGGCTACATCAAGGTCGAGGAACCCTCCACCCGCACCAGCCTTCCTGGTGTCTTCGCCTCGGGTGACGTCGTCGACCACCAGTACCGCCAGGCGGTCACAGCGGCGGGTACCGGCTGTGCTTCCGCTCTGGACGCCGAACGCCACCTGGCCGACATGGGCAACTGAGTCCCGGGGCGTCCCTTGCCCCCCACCCGTCAACCAAGGAGAACAATGTCCAACGTCAAAACCACCACCGACGCCGACTTCAAGGAGACCGTCCTCTCCAGCGACAAGCCCGTCCTCGTCCAGTTCTGGGCCGACTGGTGTGGCCCTTGCAAGCAGCTGTCACCGGTCTTGGACAAGCTGGCGGGGGAGTACTCCGACAAGATCGACTTCGTCAAGATCAACACCGACCAGAACGCCGAGACCACGCGCGCCTACAACGTCATGTCCCTGCCGACGATGAACGTCTACAAGGACGGCGAGGTCGTCAAGCAGATCATCGGCGCCAAGCCCAAGCGCGCCCTGGAGAAGGAGCTGTCCGAGTTCCTGTGAACCGGCACAGAGCCCGGACAAGGGGCACGGCAGAGCCGGTCCCGGTCGGTAGGTATTTTTCGGGGTTCTTGTGCACACGACGAAAGAACCCCGGAAAACACCCACCAAAGATCCGAGGACGACCGGCGAAGTGTCGCCGATCCCCGAAGGGTCGCCGCCCGTGGTCCCCACGAAAACCACGGGCGGCACAGGCGCGTCCCTCCCCTCGAACCTCCGCGATGTTTCACGTGAAACACTGCCCACAAGATGAGGCGATCGGCCAAGGGACGCCGAAGAGAAGAATCGATCAGGAAGCTTGCTCGCCCATCTGGGCGATGATGCGTTTCAGATCCTCCATCGTCGCGAACTCCACGACGAGCTTCCCCTTCTTCCTACCGAAGTCGACCTTGACCGTGGTGTCGAACCGATCCGAGAGACGGTTCGCCCATTCCTCGGCCTGAGGGGGTGTGGCCGGACGTGTGGATGCACGTCGCCTCTTCGTGTCCCCTTCGACATCGTGCCCGCTCTTCTGTAGAGCGATGATCTCCTCCAGGGACCGGACCGACAGCCCCTCATGGACGATTCTCTCCGCCAGACGATCCTGGAAGTCGCTGTCCTCCAACGCAAGCAATGCCCGCGCGTGCCCCGCACTCAGTACCCGCGCCGATACGCGCGTCTGCACCTTGGGCGGGAGGTTGAGCAACCGCAATGTGTTGGTGATGTGCGAACGAGAACGCCCCAGCCGCTGGGCCAACTCACCGTGCGTGGCACCGAAATCGTCCAACAGCTGCTGGTAAGCCGCAGCCTCCTCCAAGGGGTCGAGCTCTTGGCGCTGCAGGTTCTCCAGGAGAGCATCCCTGAGCAGCTCGTTGTCCTCGGTGCTACGGACGATCGCGGGGATCCGGTCGAGACCGGCCTCCTTGGCCGCCCGCCACCGGCGCTCCCCCATGATCAGTTCATGGCGAGGGGCACCATCCATGTCCTCGAGTTTGCGGACCACGACCGGTTGCAGAAGGCCGACCTCGATGATCGAGTCCCGCAACTCCTCCAGTGCCTGCTCGTCGAAGTTCACCCGAGGTTGCCGCGGGTTCGGCGTGATCGAGTCGAGCTCGACCTCTTCCAAGTAGGTTCCGTCCGACAGACCGGCCGGTACGTACTGTTCCTCCACGGACCCATTCCGTTCGGAGGACGTCTCT
The DNA here is from genome assembly GCA_019115445.1 of Candidatus Nocardiopsis merdipullorum. Classification (GTDB taxonomy): domain Bacteria; phylum Actinomycetota; class Actinomycetes; order Streptosporangiales; family Streptosporangiaceae; genus Nocardiopsis; species Nocardiopsis merdipullorum. The sequence continues at coordinate 715 of DXDP01000505.1, read as the reverse complement.
CGCACGCTCTCCGACGGCGCGGGGGCCACCGGCCCCTGCGGGATGAGCGCCCCCAACCCCTTGCCCAGTCCGCGCCGCTGCTGGCTCACCGGCTACTCCCTCCAGAATCTTCATCGAAACCACACACTCCCCCGGGCAGATCCGGGGTGGAGCGCTCGGGGTCAGACATGGATGCTCTGGGCACGGAACGATATCTCCCGAGCAGCCTTCAGGTAGGCAACCGCACCGGTCGACGTCGGATCGTAGGTCATCACCGACTGGCTGTAGCTGGGCGCCTCCGAGACACGGACGCTGCGCGGTACCACGGTATCCAGAACGGTCTCCCCGAAATGCGTCCGCACCTCGTCGGCAACCTGCTGCGAGAGTCGAGTGCGACCGTCGTACATCGTCAGCAGGATCGTACTGATCGCCAGCCCCGGGTTGAGGTGCGATTGGACCAGCTCCACGTTGCGCAGTAGCTGCCCGAGTCCTTCCAGCGCGTAGTACTCGCACTGAATGGGGATCATGACCTCGTCACAGGCAACCATCGCGTTGATCGTGAGTAGCCCCAAAGAAGGCGGGCAGTCGACCAGGATGTAATCCAGGTCCGAAGTGTCGTAGGCCGCGAAGGCTCGCTTCAGTCGCGCTTCTCTGGCCACCAAGGAGACCAGTTCGATCTCCGCACCTGCCAGGTCGATGGTGGCCGGAGCGCACCACAGATTGGGGATGTCCGGCA
>DXDP01000504.1 GCA_019115445.1 Candidatus Nocardiopsis merdipullorum | reverse complement strand
CCCCCGGAGCCCCCGTCCACCACATCGAGCGGATGCGTACGGCCGACGACGAACCCATGGCCGTGGAACGCTCCAACATCCCCGTCGAGCTGGTTCCCGGACTGGAGGAAATCGATCTCACCGAGTGCTCTCTCTACGAAGTACTGGAAAACGAGTACGACATCCTGTTGGATTCCGGGGAACAGACCATCGAGGCCGGGATCTGCGACTCGGCCGACTCCCGACTCCTTGGTCTGCCCGCAGGAAGCCCGGTGCTGATGATGCAACGCCGTAGCTTCACCAGAGGACAGTGTGTAGAACTGGCTCTGTCCACGTACCGTGCCGACCGCTACCAGCTGCACTCCATGCTGGATTCGCAGCGGCACAGAGACTGACCGCCGCACCCGACAAGGGTGCGAGTTCAGGGAGGAATCCTTTGAGTCGACCCCCCGCAGCCAACTCCTCCGCCGCCGCCCCCAGTGAGCGCAAACGCTCTTCCGTGGCGCTCGCCCTGCTCCAGCGTCTGGGCCGCAGCCTGATGATGCCGATCGCGGTCCTGCCCGCTGCGGCGATCCTGCTTCGCCTGGGCCAACCCGACCTCCTGGGCTCCGACGGCCTGGCCGGACTTTCCGGTATGGGATGGATGGAGCCCGTCGCCGGTGCCTTCGGCACCGCCGGTGACGCCGTCTTCGAAGCCCTGCCCCTGCTCTTCGCCGTCGGCGTGGCCATCGGGTGGGCAAAACGTTCCGACGGTTCCACCGCGCTGGCAGCCGTGGTCGGCTATCTGGTCTTCGAACGAGTCGCCGCGTGGACGATGGTGGCCTTCGACGGCCCCCGCGGTGATCTCGGCTCACAGCTGACGACGTATCCGTTGGAGACCGACCCCGAGACACGAGAACCCCTGACCGACCCGGAGTCGGTCTCCGCGGTCGAACCCGTGATCGACTTCGCGGTGAAGAACCCCACCGATGTCCTCGGCGGCATCGTCATGGGGCTCATCGCCGCCCTGCTGTGGCAGCGCTACCACCGCATCAAGCTGCCGACCTGGCTGGGTTTCTTCGGTGGGCGCCGCTTCGTCCCCATCGTGACGGCCATGGCCGGTCTGTTCATGGGTGTGGCCCTGGGGCTGATCTGGCCGATCGTCGGCATGTGGATCCAGAACCTGGGCGAGACGATCATCGGTGCGGGTGCGTTGGGCGCAGGGATCTACGGCATCATCAACCGCCTGCTGTTGCCACTGGGGCTGCACCACGTGGTGAACTCGTTCATCTGGTTCGTGTCGGGCACCTACGATTCGGCCACAGGCTTGGTCCACGGAGAAATCCCCCGCTACCTGGCGGGCGATCCCACCGCGGGCGGATTCTTGTCCGGTTTCTTTCCCGTCCTGATGTTCGGACTGCCCGGGGCGGCCCTGGCCTTCTGGTTGACCGCACACCGTTCACGGCGTGCCCAGATCGGTTCGATCATGATCCCTGCCGCGTTGACCGCCTTTGCCACCGGCATCACCGAACCTGTGGAGTTCGCGTTCATCTTCGTCGCCCCGGCTCTGTACGCGGTACACATCGTCCTGACCGGTGTGTCCATGGCGATCCTCAACGCACTGGACGCCCATCTGGGCTTCGGCTTCTCGGCGGGCCTGATCGACCTGCTGCTCAACGCCACGAAGGACAACACCACGGGGTTGGGGGCGATCCTGCTCCTGGGGGTCTTCTACTTCTTCCTCTACTTCGGTGTGTTCTACGTGCTCATCAAGAAGTTCAACCTGCCCACCCCCGGCCGGGAGGCCGACCCGGACGACCAGGGAGAAACGGTGGGGGCACGTACCAAGACCGACCGGGACGAGGAGCCGGGTTCCGGAGATTCCCCGAAGGGCGGGTCCGACCCCTCCGACTGACGCACTGAAGGGTGCCTGCCGAGGTCGGGGCCGACCAAGGGTTTTCGTTCCCGCAAGGGCGGGCACTCCAGTCGAGTCAGGCTCATCACCATCGGGGGGTGCGTGATGTTGAGGAAGAACGTGGCAGAGGGCATCCACTGTGTACAGGACGGTTACGTCAACTGGTTCATCGTGGAGAGTTCCGAGGGGCTGACGATCGTCGACGCCGGGTTGGCGGACTCGTGGAAAACGCTCCGAAAGGCATTGATCCAGCTCGGGCGGCACCCCGAGGACATCAAGGTACTGGTACTGACACACGGACATTTCGATCATCTCGGGTTCGCGGAACAGATCCGGTCCCGCATGGGTGTTCCCGTGCACGTCCACGAGGACGACGTCCCGCTCACACAGCATCCTCGTCAGTACGGTCACGCGCGTGCGCGTACTCCTTACTTCCTGACACAGACACGGGCCTTGCCGATGGTCGCCTCGTTCCTGTGGCGACGGGCGTGGTGGCCTGAACCCATCAAGGAGGTACAACGTTTCCGGGACGGTGAGTTGCCGGTCCCCGGCTCACCGAGGGTCATCCCCACACCGGGTCACACCCTGGGCCACTGCGCGTTGCACTTTCCCGACCGTGGAGCGGTCATCGCCGGTGATGCCGTTGTGACCCTCAACCCGTACCGCGGTACCACCGGTCCACAGATCGTGTCCGGGGCGGCGACCGTGGACGAGGAGCGGGCCCTTGCGTCGTTGGACGCGATCGCCGACACCGGGGCAAAGACCGTGTTCGTCGGACACGGCCAGACCTGGACCCACGGCGCGGAAAAGCTCGCCGACATCGCTCTTCAGCACGGTCCCACCTGAAACACCCACCTCTTGGAGGTGTCCACGAAACCGCGTGGGCGGGTGCGTTCCTCGAGGAACGCACCCGCCCACGTGTGTCAGCACCTATCGGCGGGCCGGGTCACCGTGGCACTTCTTGTACTTCTTACCGGAGCCGCACGGGCAGGGCGCGTTGCGCGATGTGCCCGCGTACTCGTCGGTCTTCTCACTGTGCTTCTCGACGGACCCGTCCTCGCTCGGCGCGGAGTACTGCAACCGGCTCGGTTGATCGGCACCGAAGCCGGGAACCACGACATCCTCCGGGGGTTCGGCCTCGGTGTTCGGGGTACCGGCCTCGGCGGCCTCCTCGTCCTCCTCCACCACGGTGGCCACTCCCGCGGCGGCAGAGGTACCTCCCACGGTGGTGGCGGTCTGCGCGGCGGCGGTTGCGGTGAGAGTGGGTTCCTCCTTCTGGCGGACCTGGACCTCGACGTTGAAGATGAAGCCGACCGACTCCTCCTTGATGGCCTCCAGCATCTGCTGGAACATCTCGAAGCCTTCGCGCTGGAACTCGATCAGCGGGTTGCGCTGGGCCATCGCACGCAGACCGATGCCCTCCTGGAGATAATCCATCTCGTAGAGGTGCTCACGCCACTTGCGGTCCATGACCTGGAGGATCACACGGCGCTCGACCTCGCGCATGGCTTCTTCGCCCAGTTCCTCCTCACGTGCCTCATAGGCCGTTCGGGCGTCCTCGACGACACGGTCGGCGATGAGTTGGGGGGTCAACGAGTCGAAGCCACCGTTCTCCTCGATGAACTCGTCGACACCGAAGCTGATCGGGTAGACCTGCCGGAAGGCACGCCAGAGCTTGTCCAGGTCCCACTCGGCGGCATCGCCGCTCGCGGTCTCCTCGACGACGTAGCCCCGCAGGACCTCTTCGAGCATGTCCACCATCTGCTCACGCAGGTCCTGGCCCTCGAGCACCTTGTATCGCTCGGCGTAGATGACCTTGCGCTGCTGGTTGAGGACCTCGTCATACTTGAGGACGTTCTTGCGGACCTCGAAGTTCTGCGTCTCGACCTGCCCCTGAGCGGAAGCGATCGCCTTGCTGACCATGCCGGACTCGATCGGTTGGTCGTCCGGGATGCTCAACTGGTTCATGAACGCCTCGAGGCGCGTGCTGTTGAACAGGCGCAGCAGGTCGTCCTGCAGGGACAGGTAGAAGCGGGACATGCCCGGGTCTCCCTGTCGTCCAGAACGTCCACGCAGCTGGTTGTCGATACGGCGGGACTCGTGGCGTTCGGTACCGAGCACATACAGACCGCCCACCTCGACGACCTTCTCGTGCTCTTCCTCGTAGTCCTTGGTGGCCTTTTCCAGCGCTTCGGTCCAGGCCTCCTCGTACTCCTCGGGGGTCTCGAGCGGGCTCAGGCCACGGGCCTGGAGTTCCTCGTCGGCGATGAACTCGGGGTTGCCTCCGAGCATGATGTCGGTACCACGGCCGGCCATGTTGGTGGCGACGGTGACCGCACCGAGCTTGCCGGCCCGGGCGATGATCGATGCCTCACGGGCGTGGTTCTTGGCGTTGAGGACCTCGTGCTTGACACCCTCACGTTTGAGCATGTTCGAGAGCAGTTCGGACTTCTCCACGCTGGTCGTACCGACCAGGACGGGCTGACCGAGCTCGTGGCATTCGGCGATGTCCTCGGCGACCGCCTGGAACTTGGCGTCCTCGTGCTTGTAGACAACGTCCTTGACGTCCTCACGGATCATCGGCTTGTTGGTGGGGATGGGTACCACACCGACGTCGTAGGTCTGGTTGAACTCCGCCGCCTCGGTCTGGGCCGTACCGGTCATCCCGGCGAGCTTCTCGTAGAGGCGGAAGTAGTTCTGGAGCGTGACCTTGGCCAGGGTCTGGTTCTCGTCCTTGATCTTGACACGTTCCTTGGCCTCGATGGCCTGGTGCATACCCTCGTTGTAGCGGCGTCCCGCCAGGACACGGCCGGTGAACTCGTCGACGATGAGGACCTCACCGTCCTTGACGATGTATTCCTTGTCCTTGCGGTAGAGCTCTTTGGCCTTCAGGGAGTTGTTGAGGAAACTGATGAGCGGGGTGTTCACCGCCTCGTAGAGGTTGTCGATACCCAGCCAGTCCTCGACCTTGGCCACGCCCTCCTCGGTGATACCGACGGTGCGCTTCTTCTCGTCGACCTCGTAGTCGACGTCCTGTTTGAGGCGGGGAGCGATCTTGGCGAATTCCGTGTACCAGCGGGAATTCTGTTCGGAGGGGCCGCTGATGATGAGCGGGGTGCGCGCCTCGTCGATGAGGATGGAGTCGACCTCGTCGACCAGGGCGAAGAAATGTCCGCGCTGGACGGTGTCCTTGAGCGACAGCGACATGTTGTCGCGCAGATAGTCGAAGCCGAACTCGTTGTTGGTGCCGTAGGTGATGTCTGCCTGGTAGGCGGCCCGGCGCTCGGCGGGGGACATCTGCGGGCCCACGACCCCGACCTCCATGCCGAGGAACTGGTAGATACGGCCCATGTTCTGGGCGTCTCGACGGGCCAGGTAGTCGTTGGTCGTGATGACGTGGACACCTTTGCCGGCCAAGGCGTTCAGATAGACCGCGAGAGTACCGGTCAAGGTCTTGCCCTCACCGGTCTTCATCTCGGCGATGTTGCCGAGGTGGAGCGCGGCACCACCCATGATCTGCACGTCGAAGTGGCGCTGCCCCAGGGTCCGTTTGGCTGCCTCACGGACGGTTGCGAAGGTCTCTGGGAGCAGATCGTCCAGAGACTCTCCGTCCTCGTAGCGTTCCTTGTACTCCTGGGTGAGGTCGCGCAACTCTTCGTCGGTCAGGTCACCGTACTCTTCCTCGAGCGAGTTGACCTGATCCTTCAACTTGTTGAGTCGGCGCAGGATCTTTCCCTCACCCGCGCGCAGGAGCTTACTGAGTATCCCTGGCACTTCCTTTGCGCTCCTTGCAGATCGCGGTTTTCCTCCACACGCGTGGAGTTGAGACCTGGGCCCGCCGGACCTTCGCCTTGCGAAGGGTGAACTGGGGGGCTGGGCCCTCGAAGGCCCCATTCTAGGGGACCCACGCCACACGCACGGTTTCGGTGAGTGGGCGAAGCGGGTACTGCCGGTCTCGAACCACAACGGGTGGAAGGGGGTCGAATGTTCCCTCCTCATCGTTGCGGTGTTCCCTTACTTTTTCCACTTCCTGAGGATTGACGCACTTCAATGGGTAAGGGCCCCATCAGGGCGTATTGCGCGTCGTGATGTTTTTCGACCGCATGTCGTCCGGGAGAGGAGGTCCCCATGAATGCACGTCGGGAGGGGCGAGAAGCAACGGGTGCGAACGAGGCGGAACAGGGAACCGCCGAGGTTCGTGTCCCGCATCAGGGCAGGCGCGCAACGACCAGGGAGAACCAGGGGAGAGTACGGGACCCTGTCGCCGACGAACAAGCGGCTCGAGACTGGGAGAGCCACAAGCCCGAGCTCAGCGACGGCCGTGGCGTCGTCCGGGGTTATCACCGTCAAGGAGGCAGTTGGGCCCCGACCAGCAGCCATCGAGGACGCCCCAGTTCATGGATCGCGGTCGGCCTGGGCACTGTGGGATTCCTCCTTTGTGGCCTGTCCCTGATCCTGGTGTGGACCATTCCCCTCCTGATCGCAGGAGGGATACTGATGGTGGCCGCGGCGGCCATCGCTCTTTTCTACGACATCCTCACGGACGTGGTGGTGGATGCCCCCCGTGAGGAAACCGAGGAAGCATACGAAACCCCGCTGCACCGCTTCAAGATGAAGGCAAGACAACGCCGTGAAGACCGCAGGGGCTGAGGGAGGACGAGCGACGAGCGAGCGGGGTGGCCGATCGGCCACCCCGCTCGAACCTTTCACCGGTTTTGTTCTTCAGTCCACCAGTCGCAGGACTCCGTAGTTGAATCCCTTACGGCGGTAGACCACGCTCGGGGTGTCCTTGACCTCGTCGTGGAAGAGGTAGAAGTCGTGCCCGACGAGTTCCATCTCCATCAATGCCCGGTCGATGCTCATCGGCTTGGACCGGTGGAACTTCTCCCGGACGATCAAGGGGGCCTCACCCTGGGTGTCGAGTTCGACGATCTCGTCGGAGAAGCGCCCGTCCAGCTCGCCCCCGTCGATCTCGTCCTCCGTTCCTCTGCGTTGGGTGGGGAGAGTGCTCTTCTGGGCCTCCTGGGGTGGGGGCAGGTCTCCGGGGAGGTGGGCGGTCGCGGCAGCCACGGAGACGGGTGTGCGGTTGCCGCGGTGCACCTTACGGCGGTCGGCGGCCTTGCGGAGTCTGGCCTCGATCTTGTCGATCGCAAGATCGAGAGCGCCGTGCCGGTCCATGGCGGCGGCCTCGCTCCGGATGACCGGACCGTCGGAGTGGATGGTCAGTTCAACCCGCTCGCGGACGTCGGCGAGCCTGGGGTTACGTTCCGTGGACACCTCCACGTCGACACTCATGCCCTTCTTCTCCCATTTGGAGAGTCTGTCGAGCTTGTTTTCGACGTGGTCTCGGAATCTGTCGCTCACGCCGGTGCGTCGACCCTTGACGATGATGTCCATAGGACCCCCTTCATCGTGTGGCCGTCCTGAAGGTGACGGCCAAGTCGGTTCTGCATCCCTTCCGTCATGGGAAACGAAAGGAAGTCGCGCGCTGTCCCCCTTCCGTCGATGTCCCGGTCCGTTCTGGTCTCACGGCCCGGTTGGAGATGCGTATACCCATCGAGGGCGTGGTCATCACGCAGCACATGGTGGGGATCGGTGGGGAATTTTGAACTGGAAAAAGGTCTTTCGGCGCGGTTGAGGCAGCGCCTCCGCCCCCGGTCCACGAAAGGGGGCGGAACAAGACCCAGGGGCATACTCGGCGGGGGCCGTCACGATCGACGACCCCCGCATGTGGAGATGCCACCCGTCCGGCCGACCTGGTCTTCGTCCCCACATCCGCCTGCTGAGGGGGTTGCCGCCCTTGCTCGCGACTACTGCCCTTCTCCCTGCCGTGAGGGACATCGGGACCCTCCGCGGGGCAGGCCTTACCTCTAAGGCGCACCGTGATCGGTCGACGAAAAGTCGCCTTACGTGGGCCGTTTGGCCTGCGCCTGGCATCGGCTTGCCGAAGGTGCTCCACGGTGTTCCCGGGAGCTCTTCCTCCAGCGCAACCACGGACCCGGACGGGTGCCATACCTGGACCGTAACCTGTCGCGGCCCGTATGTCAGGTGGTGGAAGGCGACCCAACTCCCAAGTAATCCGCGCAAACCTTTACATACAAGGAGGTTTCCCCCGTTCAGGGATCTTCGTAAAACCTTCCTGACCGTTTCCGATCATCGAGG
>DXDP01000503.1 GCA_019115445.1 Candidatus Nocardiopsis merdipullorum | reverse complement strand
TGGGGTCGTCGGTGGGTGTTTCCGAAGGCGGCGGCTCACTCACCTGGACGTTCCACGTGGCGTCCGTATCGAGCGGCTCCTCGGGCGCGGCACAGCCGTCTTCCTCGTCCTCGAGCGCATAGGAGAGGGTGGCCGTGACCTTGCTCGTCTTCCGAGGTGCCCCGCTGACCGAGCCGACCTCGGTCTCATCGCCCGGGGCCAGCGCGGTGGTTACGAACCCGTCCGTCCGGAACTCGGAGGCGTCGACGTCCAGGGACAGCAGACAGACGGTGGCGTCACCGATGTTGGTCGCGGTCAAGGGGTTGGGGCCCGCGTTCTCCTCCAGATCGATGTCGGTCTCGGGCTCGGCGAAGCGCAGCTCGACAGAACTGGACGACTCGTCCGACGGGAAGGGTTCGGCGTGCGCCGCGGATGCGATCAGGGCCACGAGGGTGGAACCGATGAAGGCGGTACCCAGGACCGGGAACGAAGGACGCTGTCGGGTGCCTGAGGGGTGCGTCGCGGCGGTGGTGGGCATCGGGCGTTCTCACTCCTCCAGGGGGATGCCGGGGTTGTGGGGACCGCACCCGGAAGGGCCGTGGAACCTTCGCCGCGCCTGACTTTCCTCGGCTTGTGGGCGCTCCCCAGAGCTTAGACCCTCGCCCTCCGGAAAACGAGCTTTTGCGCGTGCCTTCCTCAGTAACACGTGCCGTTCGTCATGGTTCGGGCGGTGGGCGGACCATCCACCGGCAGTTTCCCCCCGTGGCGTGGCCCGTGGTGGGGCCGACACCCTCGTCGAGCGTACCGGGAGCGCATCGCCCCGATGTTACGTACAGTTGTGGTCCCCGAGCGGTTGTCGAGGATGGTCGGCACATGGCGAAGTGCATCATCAGGTACTGGGCGGCGGCCAAGGAAGCGGCCGGCATCGCCGAGGAGAGCGTCGATGCGGACACCCTCCAAGAGGCTCTCGACACGGTGCGTCACGAGCGCGCGGACGACCGTTTCCTGCGTGTTCTCGAAATCTCGTCGTTCCTGGTGGACGAAAAACCGGTCGGTGACCGGGCACATGGCGACATCGTGGTCACAGAAGGCACCGTGATCGAGGTCCTGCCACCCTTCGCGGGAGGATGAAGGCCCACAATCGGGAAACCGGAGGGGGAAGACATGGCCGAAACATCGGAATGGGTGAAAAGCGCCCGGGTGGTGGTGCTCAGCAAACCGGGGTGTCTTCTGTGTGAGGACGCCTGGCGGGTCGTGGAGGACGTGACCGGCCAATTCGGGGCGAGCAGGGCCGAGGTGAACCTGGAGGAACTCTCCGAGACCGACCGCGAGGAGTACTGGGACAAGATTCCGGTGACCTTCGTCGACGGTCGCCGCCACGATTTTTGGCGGGTGGACGCCCAACGCCTGAGGGATGCTCTGAGTTCGTCCTGAGTGGGGGATCGGCGTACTCCGACCCTTTTCTCGGACCGTGTGCGCCGGGGCGAGAACAAGGCATTCAGCTGGATCGAGGACCGGGGTCACACGCCCCCCACTATGTGCATGCTTTCACAAGCACGTAATCTAGGGGCCAAGACCTCTCGGGGATGCGACGGCGTCGACCTCCGTCGCACGCCGTGTACAGCCCACACCCAGCCCGAACCGACCCCGCCCAGGAGCACACGCTGTGATCAGCCGCCCGCCTCGGCCCCGGGAGAGGGGAATCCCGGAAGCCACCGTCGCCCGACTCCCGGTCTACCTTCGTGCCCTTCAGACCCTGCAGGACAAAGACATCCTCACCGTCTCCTCCGAGGCTTTGGCCACAGCGGCCGGGGTCAATTCGGCAAAACTGCGCAAGGACCTTTCACACCTGGGCTCGTACGGAACACGAGGGGTGGGCTACGAGGTCGAGTACCTCGTCTACCAGATTTCGCGTGAACTTGGTCTCACCCAGGACTGGGCCGTGGCCATCGTCGGCCTCGGCAACTTGGGACGCGCACTCGCCAACTACGGGGGTTTTGGCTCCCGGGGATTCCGTATCGCGGCCCTGCTCGACACCGACCCCTCCGTGATCGGTGGGAGCGTCGCGGCACTGGAAGTGAGGCATATTGACAACTTGGAAGAGGTTGTGCGTTCAGAGGGTGTGTCCATCGGAGTGATCGCCACACCGGCCGCCTCCGCGCAGGGGGTCGCCGGCCGGTTCGTCGAGGCCGGTGTGACCAGCATCCTCAACTTCGCCCCGGTCGTGCTCAGTGTGCCCGAGGGGGTCGATGTGCGTAAGGTCGACTTGTCCATCGAACTTCAGATACTGGCCTTCCACGCGCAACGTCGGGCCGACGGCGACGGCCGCGGCACCGAACAAGCGGGACTGGGATTGAAATGACATATTCCGGGCTCCGCGGCCCGGAAATACAAAAATTGGGGTCGTCAGACCCATAAGGGCGTCGTCGAAGAGCGAGCGTGCGATGCCCACGGGAGGTCGTCCGCAAAGTCGGGCGACCGTATCCGATGATGGGGAAGCACTGCGGAAAACAGTGCCTGCATAGGAGAATGCGGATGAGTGTCCTGGCCGTGGGGTTGAGCCATCGGAGTTCGCCGGTGGCACTGCTCGAACGTGTCGCGCTGAACGGGGAAGCGCGCGCCAAAGCGGTCGGAGAGATGCTGGCCTCCGACTCCGTCAACGAAGTCATGGTGCT
>DXDP01000502.1 GCA_019115445.1 Candidatus Nocardiopsis merdipullorum | reverse complement strand
ATGGTCCAGAGCACTACGCCCGGGAACACCGTAGGGATTCTGGAACACCCAGCCGACCCGCTCCACCCCCTCGGTGGTGATACTGCCGGTGACGGGCTCCTCCCATCCGGCGAGGAGGGAGAGCAAGGTGGACTTGCCGCAGCCGGAGGGACCACACAGGCCCGTGATCCGTCCGGACACCAGAGTGAAGGACAGGTCCTCGAAAAGCATCGGGGTACCGGGGAAACGGTGACCCAGATTCTCGGCCCGGACCAGTGTCGAGCCGCTCACGCAGCATCCTCCTCGCATGTGCTCGACCGGCGCTTCGGAGCCAGATCGACTCGATCGGGCAGCTCCACGTCCTCCTCCGGAAGGATGGCCGCGCTGCCCAGGGACGAACCGATGATCCGGACCGGAAACATCGAGCCCTGCGATTCCAGACACCCGCTGCCACCGGATTCGTCGAACAGCGCACCCGGAGGTACCCGGAACACATCGATGTCCTCCGCCAGACGGACGGTTCCCGAAACGGGTTCGTCCTCCCCGGCCCTGGCGTTCTGTACGACCGTGGTGTCGGAGAGCTCCCGGAGGAACTCGGGATCGTCGGCGAGTCCCTCCTCGTCGAGCGGGCCGGTCACCCCCGAGACCGTGAGCAGACGTTCTCCCTCCACCAGATCGTCGGGGACCGAGGTGGGTCGTGCCGACTCCAACGCACCCGGCACCTTCGCGAAGGTGGTACCAGGGGTGACGTCCGAGCCCGGTGGTGCCGTGCACTCGTCCACCGTCACCTCGGAGGAAGGCATCCATATCACTTTCTCCAGTGACACCGTGCCGTCGGGGGAGGACACGTCGAGGGACTTCTGCAGTTTTCGGACGGCCAGGTAGGTCTGCGTGCCGAACACCCCGTCCTCCTCCACGGTGTGGCCGAGTCGGACGAGTTCGGCCTGGAGAGCACGCACGTCCTTGCCACGCGTACCGGAGGACAGGTCACGGTACAGCGGCACGGAGGTGGCCAACCCGAGCAGGGGCTCGTCGTCCACCCGCGCCAGGGCCTCACCGGACTTCAGAGTTCCTCCCGCGGTGCATTCCGTGTCGGTCACTCTTCCTTCCGTGCCAAAGCTCAGGTCCACACTCGAGGAGATGTTGAGGTGCACCCGCACCGTACGTTCGTCGTCGTAGGACTCGGGAAGGACGGGCGCGGAACCGACCTCACCGGCCGCCGCCAGGTCGGGTGGGGCCTCCACGGGCCGGAGCAGAAAACCGGCGGTACCACCGGCGGCGAGCAGCAACAGTGCACTCAGCAGCAGGGTTCCGTTGGCGCGGATCTTCACGGGCGTTCCCTGGAATGTGTGGAAGGGGTGGGGCGGATCAGTCCTCCACCTCGATCTCGAACTCGATGTCGGACAGGGCGAGGCATTCGTCGAACTCCGACGAGGTCAGGTCCACCTCGCTGTCCTGGAAGTGGTCGCGCAGGTCGCTTTCCAGTTGGGTGACGGAGTAGTCCTCGGGTGCGACTCCGGCGTCCAGAAGGCAGTCCACCGTCGGTTGATACTCCTCACCGAGAAGGCCGGTTTCCGGTTCGTCCCCGGCGATCTCTTCCTCTTCGGTGTGCAGTTCCTCGTTCTCGGCCTCGGCGCTCTCCGGTTCGGTGGATTCCTCCGAGGGGCCGGTGCAGGACGAGACGGCAAGAGCGGTGGCCAAGGTCACCACGGCCAGGAGTGGCCGGGGACGTTTCGTGGCTGCGCGGGAACTGGTCATCGGTTTTTACCTTTCTCGGTCTTCGAGCGTGACGGAACCTCCGTGGTCACGGAGGGTCTGTGTCGACTCATTCACCCAACGAGACGTGGTAGCCGCCTTGTTCGAGGCAGGCGACGACCTCCGTGTCGGTGAGGTCGAAGGGGCCGTTCCCGTCGAGGAGGGCGTCGAAGTCGTCCATGGCCTCCTCGAACTCCTCGGGTGTGTAGTCGGCCTCGACCGCGCCCATGTCCTGCAAGCACCCGACGGTGACCTCTGCCGGGTCCTTGCCCTCCGGGTTGTTGACCTGCATGTTGTAGGCGGCCTCGATCGCGGCCACCGTGCCGAATGCGCACTCGTCGCTCTGGGCCATGCGGTCCTCGAACTCTTGGTCACCGTCCGGAAGGTCGACGGGTTGTCGTTCGTACAGGCCATTGGGTTTTTTGGTGGCGGTCTCCTCCAGCCCGATCCCCTCCATGCACTCCAGATATCGGGAATTGGCTTCTTCATAATCTTCCTCACTGATCTCCCCGTTCTCCAGGGCACGCTCGAAGACCTCACGCTCGAAGTCGTTCTCCGCGGATTCGAGGAATTCTTCGAAGGTGGCGATGAGCGCTGGATCGGCCGCGGAATTCCCCTCACCCTGATCGGTACTGCACCCGATGAGGCTCAAGGGAATCACTGTGGAGAAAAGGAGTACACGAAGCACGGGTTCGCTCTTCACTACCCACTCCTCGGATGGATGTACGATTGCGCTGTCGACCGCTTCGGCGTTCGACGGGGCGGGACCGAGCGAATTGCGGTCGCTCGGTCCCGCCTGCTGGGCGGTGGTCACTGCCGGGGGCGATGCTCCGGCCCAGGTCGTACTGACTGCGTCATTCCGGGTTCGTGTCCCCCGGACTGCCTTTGATCACTCGTCTCTTCCGAAGCCTTCGAGAAGTACTTCCTAGACGCGGATCTGCCAGGCCGCGCTGCGCGGTGTGGCCCCGTTGTAATCGGAGGCATAGGCACGGGACCGTTCCGTGGCCCAGGCCGTTTCCACGTAGAGACGGCCGTGTCGGGCGGCTGAGCGCCCGGAGTGGCAGCTCGTGGTCGTGGTCGTGGCCTCGGAGTACGCAGGAAGCACGGCCCGGGTGCCACCGCACGCATTGGCGTTGACGTCGGAGGGGGCCGAGGACGCGGACGCCGGGGCTGCGGCGACGATTCCCGATCCCAAAAGGATCAGTGAGCTGAACAGCAGCCCGGTCACCCGAGTTCTCGTTCGGAGACGCGTGGTTTCGAGCAAGGAGGAAGCGGACATACCTTCCCTTTCAGTGGTATGTGCAGTGGGCAGCGCTGCGCTTCATTTATACGAACACCACCTCCTCGTTTACAAGGGAATTTTCCACTCCCTTTTTTGTGGTTACGCTGAGTGAATCAAAGGTTTTCCTTTTTTGCGTACGTGTTTTCCTGAATAACCCTATGGATGGCGTGGTTTCACATATTCAGGGACTGAGTTCCATGGCGCGCTCGTAACTCTCCGTGATATTTTGGCCGTATGTGGTCACGGTCGATGATCGTGACCGAGGCCATGGACAAAACACGACGGGCGCGCCGAGCAGAACATGCTCGACGCGCCCGTCGAAACAGCGCGATTCAGGTCCTAGAAGTCAAAACCCCCGAAACCGCCGAAGTCGCCGAAACCTCCGCCTCCGAAGTCGCCTCCGAAGTCACCGGCCCCGTCCATACCTTCGGCGCCCGTCATACCCATGCCCATCATCGACCCCATCATGGAACTCATCATCATGCCGGTGAACATGCCCATCATCATGTTCATCCCGAAATAGCCACTGGCGTAGGAGGCATAGGCCGGACCCGCCTCGTAGTACGGACGTCGCTCACCGTTGACCTCGACCAACCGAACATCGGGCAGGCCACCCGTGCGCACGGCTTGAGCGCACTGGGAGCACGCGGTCACCTCACGCGGGGTACCGCCGGGCGGGGCCCACACGACGCCGGTCACGGAAGGTCCGTGCTGCGGGTTGAAGAAACAGGGACCACGCCGCTCGGGTACCGGTTCGCCGTTCATCCGGGCACGGGTGGCGGCCATGTGGTGACGACCGTCCTCCAGGGCGCCGGTGACCATGCGGATCTGCTCGGGCTCCTGGACGGTGTCCAGCAGTGACTTGGCCCGGTCGTAGGAGTCCATGGCCCGGGAGTAGTCGGTGCGGGTGTCCTCGTCCACCGAGGCCAGGTCGATCTCCAGGCGCGAGACGTCCTCACCGAGGCGCACGACGTCCTCGGTGACCATCTGCTTCATCTCTTGAAGCTGCGCGGCCTTTGCGATCTTCTGCCTCTTGCGGCTGTTGTAGACGTACCAACCACCACCGGCCACCAAGAAAACGAGGATGGCCAACAGGAACAGGCTCGAGGTGGCGTTGGCGTCCTGGGCGTCCTGCAGCTGGTCCGCGGCGTCGGGGATCGCGGCGAGTGTCTGGATCGGGTTCCCGTCGCCCTCGGACAGCGCGATCTCGCGAATCTCCTGGGTGCTTTCGATGTTGGGGGAGGTGACGTAGAAGTGGTCGGAGCCGGAGAGCACTCCGTACAGACCATCTCCGACCTCGTCCATGACCGGTTCCATGAAGGCGTCCACACCCACTTCGGAGGTGGCGTTGCCTTCCGGGATCAACACGTAGTGGACGGGCTCGTCCGCCTGGGCGGCGGCGTTCTCCAATCCGGCGATGTCGCTCTGGGGTACAGCGTCCCGAGCGGTACCGACCTCGATGTCGGGATCGACGAACACGCCATCGTCCCGGAGTTCTTCAACGATGTCCTGAGTTTTGGGCAGACCTGTCGATTCGTCGTTGTCGGCTGCGGCGGGCACCGATGAGGCGGTCACCACCGCGGCTGCGAACCCGACGGTCAGCACTGTGGGTGTTACCAAGCGGTGCAGCATGTACTTGTACCTCGCCTCCCTCGTACCAAGAACGAACGGGTGTCGTGCACAGTTCCCGACGTGCGCGTTCTCTTCCCCCGGGGGGCTTCCCGGCGGGTCCACGAAAGCGATGCGACCCGCCGGTGGGTACCGACGGGTCGCATCGTGGCGAACAGGGTCAGCTCCTGCTCGAGGAGTCCGGGACGGTGACCTTCTCCTCGTCCTCCTCGTCCTCCGTGTCCGAGAGGACGTGGTCGACCGAGGTTTCGGCCTCCTCGTCCTTGTCCTCGGGGAGTGGGACGAAACCGGAGGCACCACGCGGAGTGTTGTACCGGTCCAGGTCGATGATGCCTTCACGCTTGGCCACGATCGCGGGGATCAGGGCCTGGCCGGCGACGTTCACGGCAGTACGACCCATGTCGAGGATCGGGTCCACGGCCAGGAGCAGTCCCACACCCTCCAGGGGAAGGCCCAGGGTGGACAGGGTCAAGGTCAACATCACGACCGCGCCTGTGGTTCCGGCGGTGGCGGACGAGCCGATCACCGACACCATCACGATCAACAGGTAGTCGGTCAGACCCAGTGAGACGCCGGGGAAGAACTGTGCGATGAAGATCGCCGAGACCGCCGGGTAGATGGCGGCGCAACCGTCCATCTTGGTCGTGCTGCCGAAGGGCACCGCGAAGGCCGCGTAGTGGCGCGGTACACCCAGGTTCTGCTCGGTCACTTGCTGGGTGACGGGCAGAGTCCCCATGGAGGAGCGAGAAACGAAACCGAGCTGCACGGCGGGCCAGACCCCGGAAAAGTACTTGATCGGGGACAGGCCGTGGATGCGGGCGATGATCGGATAGATGACGAACAGCACCAGCGCCAACCCGATGTAGATCGTGATGACGAACTTCCCGAGTGCGCCGATGGTGTGCCAGCCGTAGCTGTAGATCGCGTTGCCGAGCAGTCCGACGGTGCCGATCGGGGCCAGGCGAATGACCCACCACAGCGCCTTGAGGACGACCTCCAGTGAGGAGGACATGAAGTTGATGAACGGTTCGGCGGCCTTGCCGACCTTGACCGCGGCGATACCCAGGACGATCGCGATGACGATCAACTGGAGCACGTTGAAGGACAACCCCGTGGCCAGGCCGCCGTCGGGGGCGTCGGAGGTCTCGGCCTGCAGGGCAAGGAAGTTGCTCGGGACCAGTCCCTGCAGGAAGTCCAGCCAGGAGACCTCTCGTCCGGGGTCGACTGCGGTCGCCGGGTCCACGGAGCTGTCCTCACCGGGGCGGGCGACCAGCCCCAGCGCGATGCCGAGAGTGACCGAGATCAATGCGGTGACGGCGAACCACAGCAGGGTCTGTCCGGCCAGGCGTGCCGCGTTGGTGACGTTGCGCAGGTTGGCGATGGAGGAGATGACGGCCAGCACGATGAGCGGTGGCACGATCGTCTGCAACAGCGTCACGAAGGTGTCACCGAAGATTTCGAGGGTGACGGCCAGGCCGTTGGTGGCCTCTTCGGTCTCGGGATCGGGTGGACTGATCTGGAAGGCGACGAAGCCGAGGGCCAGGCCGATGAAGAGGGCGACGAAGACCTGGGTCGCAAATGAGGGGATCCAGATCTTCCGGCGCTTCGACGGCGTCGTGGTGGTCTTTTCGGACACGGAAGACGACTCCAAAACATGCGGGGGCCGAGGGCACGGCAAGGGGCACGGTCGACACCGTGCTGTGGGATCTCGGCGAAAGAGACAGGAGTGCAGAAGTGGGTGTCACCACCGGAGGGTGACGAACGAATGTGTGAGAGCGGCGCGCGGCTCGGATCGGGCGCGCGGCTCGGACCGGGGAGCAGACCCCGGAGTCGACAATCTAAAAACAGGCGTCACCGGTGATACGGCACAGATCGATGTGCCACCGGCGTGTCAATCCCCAAATGTTCGTCACGGTTGCGGACGATAGTCCGGTTTGCTTGCTTTTTCCATGCATGGTGGAAGACAGGTCCGTACGCATCGGCCCCCATGCCCTCACCTGTGGGCTTTGAGCACCTTCTTCCCGGGTGGGGTGCGGCAAGAATCACGTTCGAGGGGAAGGATCGGGGCACCCCACCCATGGCCCTAGGCGTCCTTGATCTCGCAGATCACGGCGCCGTTGCCGACGGTCTCACCCGCGGTGACCTTCAACCCGGTCACCACACCGGCCTTGTGCGCGCTCAACGGTTGCTCCATCTTCATCGCCTCGATGATCACCACCGTGTCGCCCTCGGCCACCGTCGCCCCTTCCTCGACGGCCAGTGTGACCACGGTGCCCTGCATCGGGCAGACCAGAGCATCACCACCGACTGCGGCTGCGCCGGTACCGCCCTTACGGGACGCACGCTTCTTTCTGCCGCCCCGCTCCCCGGCCGTCGGTGCGGCGGACACACCCAGTGAGGCGGGCAGGACGACCTCGACGCGTTTGCCGCCGACCTCGACGGTGACGCTCTCACGTTCGGCCTCCTCGCCACCGTCGGCCTCACCGGGCTGTCCGTCCCAGGGCTCGATCCTGTTGTCGAACTCGGTCTCGATCCACCGGGTGTGGACGTCGAACGGCTGTGCGGGATCGGCGGGGGCGAACGCGGGGTCGGTGACCACGGCCTGATGGAACGGGATGACCGTGGGCATACCTCCGACGGTGAACTCGGCCAGGGCCCGACGGGAGCGCTGCAGTGCCTCGGTTCGGGTACGGCCCGTCACGATGAGCTTGGCCACCATCGAGTCGAAGGCCTGCGGAACGGTGAAACCGGCCTCACAGCCGGTGTCCACACGCACGCCCGGCCCGCCCGGGAGGGCGAACTCGGTGATGGTGCCCGGTGCGGGCATGAAGTTGCGTCCCGCATCCTCGGCGTTGATCCGGAACTCGAAGGAGTGCCCGTGTACCTCGGGATCGGTGTGGTCCAGTTCCTGCCCGTCGGCGATACGCAACATCTCCCGCACCAGGTCGATGCCGGTGATTTCCTCGGTGACCGGGTGCTCGACCTGCAGACGGGTGTTGACCTCCAGGAACGAGATGGTGCCGTCGGTACCCACCAGGAACTCGCACGTACCGGCACCGACGTAGCCCGCCTCGGCCAGAATGGCCTTGGAGGAGCTGTACAGACGCTCCACCTGGTCCTCGGTCAGGAAAGGGGCCGGTGCCTCCTCCACCAACTTCTGGTGACGGCGTTGCAAGGAGCAGTCACGGGTGGAGACCACCACGACGTTGCCGTGGGTGTCGGCCAAGCACTGTGTCTCCACGTGGCGCGGCTGGTCCAGGTAACGTTCCACGAAACATTCGCCACGGCCGAACGCGCCCACGGCCTCACGTACCGCGGACTCGTAGGCGTCGACCACCTCGTCCAAGGTGTGGGCCACCTTCAGCCCACGGCCCCCGCCACCGAAGGCGGCCTTGATCGCGATGGGCAGCCCGTGCTCCTCGGCGAAGGCGACGACCTCCTCCGCGGATTCGACCGGGTCGGGGGTGCCCGCGACCAGCGGAGCACCGACCTTCTGGGCGATGTGGCGGGCCTGCACCTTGTCCCCCAGGGCATTGATGGCCTTGGGGGGTGGACCGATCCAGGTCAGTCCGGCGTCGATGACCGCCTGGGCGAAATCGGCGTTCTCGGCCAGGAACCCGTAGCCGGGGTGGATCGCGTCGGCACCGGATTCGGTGGCGATCGCGAGGAGCTTGTCGATGTCCAGGTAGGAATCGGCCGGGGTGGAACCGCCCAGGGCGTAGGCCTCGTCGGCGACCTTGACGTGCAGGGCGTTCAGGTCGGGTTCGGCGTACACGGCGACGCTGCCGATCTCCGCGTCGCGACAGGCACGCGCGATGCGCACGGCGATCTCGCCGCGGTTGGCGATCAGAACTTTACGCACGGTGGAACATCCTTCTGCTGAGAGGCGGAGCGGTCACGCGCAGGCCGCTCGGCGGAAAATCTGGAAGGGATCGCACGATCTACCTCGTGCTCAAGCGCCACGCCCCGGGACCGGGACGTGTCGGGGGCCGGTTGCGCAGACCCCTGGCCCGGTCCCGCCAACCGGACACGGGGGCGGGCTGTTCGGCTGTTTCGGCGGCCGCCCGTGCAGCCGTCGCGCGGGCGGTGAGTACGGCGGTGAGTACGGCGATCTCCTCGGCGGTCGGCTCACCCCTGACCACGGTCAGGTGGGGCGCGTTCTTCGGCGTACTCACAGCGGGATGTTCCCGTGCTTCTTGGGCGGAAGCTGCTTGCGTTTGTTCCGCAGTGCCTTGAGCGCCTTGGCCACCTGGTCACGTGTTTCGGACGGCATGATGACGCCGTCCACGTAACCACGCTCGGCGGCCGAGTACGGGTTCAAAAGTGTGTCCTCGTACTCGCCGATGAGGCGGGTGCGTTCGGCCTCGACGTCTTCCGCGGCGGCGAGCTTGCGTCGGTGCAGGATGTTCACGGCACCCTGGGCACCCATGACGGCGATCTGCGCGGTGGGCCAGGCCAGATTGGTGTCGGCACCGAGGTGCTTGGATCCCATGACGTCGTAGGCACCGCCGAAGGCCTTGCGGGTGATCACGGTGATCAGCGGAACGGTCGCCTCGGCGTATGCGTACAGGAGCTTGGCGCCGCGGCGGATGATGCCGTCCCATTCCTGGTCGGTTCCGGGGAGGAAACCGGGCACGTCCACGAAGGTCAGGACGGGAATGTTGAATGCGTCACAGGTGCGCACGAAGCGGGCGGCCTTCTCGGAGGCGTCGATGTCCAGGCAACCGGCCAGGCTCATCGGCTGGTTGGCCACCACGCCGACGGAGCGGCCGTCCACCCGGCCGTATCCGACCACGATGTTGGTGGCGAACTGGGCGTGGACCTCCAGGAAGTCACCGTCGTCGAGGACGGACTCGACGATCTGTCGCATGTCGTAGGGCTGGTTCGCCGAGTCCGGGATGAAGGTGTCCAGGGCAAGATCGCTGTCGGTGATCTCCTCGGCCGGTGCTTCCTCCGGAGGAAGGAGGGGAGTTTCCTCGAGGTTGTTGTCCGGCAGATGGGACAGCAGGTCCTTGACGTAGTCGATGGCGTCCTGTTCATCGGTGCCCATGTAGTGGGCCACTCCGGACGTGCGGGAGTGGGTGGCCGCACCTCCCAGCTCCTCCATCGAAATGTCCTCGCCGGTGACGGTCTTGATCACGTCCGGTCCGGTGATGAACATCTGTGAGGTCTGGTCGACCATCACGGTGAAGTCCGTGAGGGCCGGTGAGTACACGTGACCTCCTGCGGTGGCACCCATGATGAGGGAGATCTGGGGCACGACCCCCGAGGCGTGGGTGTTGCGCTTGAAGATCTCTGCGTAAAGGCCCAGTGCCACCACACCCTCCTGGATGCGGGCACCGCCTCCTTCGTTGATGCCCACGACGGGGCACCCGTTCTGCAGGGCGTGGTCGAGGACCTTGACGATCTTCTCGCCGTAGACCTCGCCCAGGGAACCGCCGAACACGGTGACGTCCTGACTGAACACCGCGACGGGACGTCCGTCGACGGTGCCGTGGCCGGTCACGACGCCATCCCCGTAAGGTCGGTTGTTCTCCAACCCGAACGCGGTGGAACGGTGTCGGGCCAGTGCGTCGAACTCCACGAACGAACCGGGATCGAGCAACGCGTCGATCCGTTCGCGCGCGGTCGTCTTACCTTTGGCGTGCTGTTTCTCCACGGCTCGCGCGGACCCTGCGTGGACGGCTTCGTAACGGCGTCGTTGCAGGTCGGCGAGCTTACCCGCGGTCGTGTGGATGTCGATCTCGTCCGCGGACGGTGGTTCTGGGGCTTCGGTGGCCATAACTGTGCAGATTAGTCCTGGACCTGCGGTGGAGGTGCGGGCGACCCCTGGTTACTCGTCGGTACGTACCATCGGCGTGTTCCCTGCTCGGGCCGTACACAGTGGTTCCTTTTCGGGGTGAAGTGCCCGAAAAATGCGTTGGGAAATGTGTGCCCGAGGGAAGCGAACACAATTTTTAACGTCAAGAAAAAAGACCGAAAATACACCCCCGATCACATTCCCACGAGGCCGTTCTCTGTAAGGTCGACCCCATGACAGCGGTAAGCGCAGAACGCGACAGTGCCAGGCAGGAAGTACCCGAACAGCTCCGTAGCGATGTCAAACTGCTCGGCGAGATGCTCGGAACCATCCTCGCCGAAAGCGGCGGCGAGGACCTGCTCGCCGATGTCGAAAAACTCCGGCGTGCGGTGATCGAAGCACGGGACGGAACCGTCTCCACCGAAGAGATCACCGCCATTGTCGGCGCTTGGCCGCTGGAACGGGCCAAACAGGTGGCTCGCGCCTTCACCGTCTACTTCCACCTGGCCAACCTGGCCGAAGAACACCAGCGCATGCGGGCGCTGCGTGAGCGTGACGACGCCGCCAACCCGCCCAGAGAATCCCTCGCCGCCGCGGTCCGCGCCGTTCGGGAGGAAGAGGGGGGAGAGGAGCGCCTCGGCGAACTCGTCGCCGGCATGGAGTTCCACCCCGTACTCACCGCTCACCCCACCGAGGCCCGCCGACGAGCGGTGTCCACCTCCATTTTGCGCATCAGTGCCCAGCTCGACGCCTGGCACGCCTCCCACGAGGGCAGCAGCGCCGCCGCCGAGGCCCACCGGCGATTGTTGGAGGAGATCGACCTGCTCTGGCGCACCTCCCAGCTGCGCTACACCAAACTCGACCCGCTCGACGAGGTACGCACCGCGCTCGC
>DXDP01000501.1 GCA_019115445.1 Candidatus Nocardiopsis merdipullorum | reverse complement strand
GGATACTCCGAAGGCTTGCCCGGCTCATGGGTACGGTGCGAAACACCCAGCAGCGAACACCCCGAAAACACAAGAACAGCACAAACCACAGAAAGAAAACACCGGAACCGCGAACGAAAAAGCAGACTCGGTCACCACTCTCGGCCACGAACGACCACCGACAACACCGCCTCGACTCAGTGCCGAACGTAGCGGCCCTCGAGCCAGGGCAACACCTCATCGGCCGACAGCGGACGCGAGAAGTAGGAACCCTGCCCACCATGGCAGCGGACCCGCAAAGCGGCATCGACGAGTTCCTGGTTGTGCAGGCCTTCCGCGGCGGCCCGCACACCCAAGGCGTGGACGAGCTCGACCGCGGCACGCACGAGCGTGGGCCCGTCGATGCTGCCGTCGGTGAGCCGCGCGGTGAACGTCTCGTGCAGACGGACCTCGTCCAGGGGCAGCTCGGCGAGCTGGGCAAGGGTGAAGTGTCCGGTACCGAAACCTTCCAGGGCCAGACCGACCCCGATCTGGCTGAGCCGGGTGATGGCCTCACCGCTTGCCTCGGGTTCGATGGCCAGGGCGTGTTCACCGATCTCCAGGACCAGGCGGTCGGCGGGCAGCCCGTTCTCCCGCAGGGCGGTGAGGACGGTGGTGGGCAGTGTGGGGTCGAGGAGGTCGCGTGCGCCCAGACCGACCGCGACGGGCAGGTCCTGGCCGTCCTCCCGCCACCGTGCGACCTGGGTCAGGGCGATGTCGAGGATCTGCCCGGTGAAGGCTCGGGACAGGTTGGACTTTTCCACGATCGGCACGAACTCCTCCGGGTGGAGCAGGCCACGGGTGGGGTGCCGCCAGCGGACCAGGGCCTCCAGGCCGAGGGGGCGACCGTCCTTCAGGCCCACCCGTGGTTGGTAGTGCAGTACCAACGCGCCCTCGGCGATGCCGCGGCGTAGTTCGCCGTACATGCTGAGACGGGCGGTGGAGTTGCGGTCCTTGCCCGGGTCGTATGCTTCGATCCCCGTGCGGGCGTCCTTGGCCACGTACATGGCCACGTCGGCGCGTTTCAACAGGAGTGTGAAGTCGGGTGCGTCGTGGGGGTGGAGTGCGATGCCGATGCTGGCTTCCAGGTCGAAGTCCGTACCGTCGATACGGACGGGTTCGGCCAGGGCATCACGCAGGCGGGTGGCCACCTCGGCCGCGAAGGCCGCGCCTCGCACCTGTGGGAGCAGGACGGCGAATTCGTCGCCGCCGAGCCGTGCCACGAGGTCACCCGGGCGCACGCTGTGGGTGAGGCGGCGTGCCACGGCCTGGAGCATGCGGTCCCCGGTGGCGTGGCCGAAGGTGTCGTTGACCTCTTTGAACCGGTCGAGGTCCATCAGCAGCAATCCGACCTCGGTGTCGCGGTGTTCGGCGTTGTCGATCTCCCGGTGTGCGCGTTCGCTCAACAGTGTCCGGTTGGCCAGGCCGGTGAGTTGGTCGTGGTTGGCCTGGTGGTCCCGTCTGACCAGCAGCAGGGCGCCGATGTAGAGCGCACTGAGGGGCAGGACGAACAGTGGTACGTAGAACACCGAGTGGACCATGGCCACGGCCACGAGCGGTGCCAGGCCGAGCATGACCCCGTTGACGAAGGCCTGTTGTCCCAGGCCCGTGAACATGACCTGGTCGAGGGGTACACGTTCGTGCATGGCCACGGCGCAAAGGACGAGGATCCGGTTGACCGCGAAGTAGGCGGCGCCGGCCAGGGCCACGGCGGGTAGTTCGGCGCCTGTGGGTACCCATGGGCCGGGGTCGGAGGTGGGGTGGATCAGGCGTAGGACGGCGTCGGCCACGCCGAGGGAGAGTGTGTATTGGGCGGCGTTGAAGGCGATGCGGTGGGGGGCGTGGCCTCGTGTGCTGCCGGCGACGGCGGTCGCGGATGCCTGGAGCAGGGCGGCAAGGGGCAGGCCGTGGGTGAGTACGAGCGCGAAGGTGAACGGCAGTGCGGTGGGTACGCCGTTGCCCGGTGCTTGGTCGGTGGTGGACACCGGGAGGAGTTCGCCGAGGACGACCAGGACCAGGAGGACCCACGGTAGTGGTTCCCCGGCCATTTCGAGGAGTCGTTGCGGGCCCAGTTCCCTGTTGGCAAGGACGAGCAGGCCCGCTCCTGCGACCGTGGTGACGAGCATGTACAGCCACAGTGGTGTCCCCGGGCGGGGAGCGATGTCCCGGTTGCTGTTGGGGTTCTTCATCCGTGGTCCTCGCAAGGGGGCCGCGGAGTACGGCGGGTGCGGGGCCGCTGCTCCTGTACGTCTTGAAGATGTCCGCATTCCGGTCACCCCTCATGACCGGAACTGGCACCTGCGCCGCAACGTGTGCGGCGCAGGTGTCCAGCTTACGCCGTTTCGTCACCAAGTGTCGCTCACCATGAACCAACAGTGAGGTCACACGTGTGAAACGAAAACCCGTTCAGCCCTTCTCACCCACGGGGTTGACCCGCTCACTCTGCGCCGCCTCCGGGCCCTGTTCCAGCAACACGTGGAAGCCCTGTTCGTCCAGGACGGGCACCCCCAGTTCCAGGGCTTTGTCGTGTTTGGAGCCGGGCGCGTCGCCGGCCACCAAAAAACCGGTCTTCCTCGACACCGACGCCGTGGCGCGTCCCCCACGTTCGGCCACGGCCTCCTTCGCGCTGTCGCGGGTGAAACCCTCCAACGAGCCGGTCACCACGACGGTGACCCCCTCCAAGGTGCGGTCCTGGACGGTGCCTGCCTCCTCCTCCATGCGCACACCCGCAGCACGCCACTTGTCGACGATCTCCACGTGCCAGTCCTCGGCGAACCATTCCCGGATGGAAGCGGCGATGGTCGGCCCGATGCCGTCCACCCCGGCCAGTTCTTCCTCGTCGGCCCGGCGGATGGCGTCCAGGGAGCGGAAGTGGCGGGCCAGGTCCTCGGCGGCACGCGGCCCCACGT
>DXDP01000500.1 GCA_019115445.1 Candidatus Nocardiopsis merdipullorum | reverse complement strand
CTGGCGGGCCAGGTGAACTGTGCGGGCCACGTCCTCGCACATGACGGCGGCCTTGAGGGAGGCCTTGGCGGTCGGGCCGACGGTGAAGACGCCGTGCCCGCTCATGAGTACCGCGGGCGAGCGGCTCGACTCGAGGGCTTCGATGATGCCGTGGCCGATGGCGTCGTCACCGATCAGTGCGAAGGGGCCCACGGGGATGTCTCCGCCGAACTCGTCGGCCATCGCGGTGATCGCGCAGGGGATGGCCTCTCCACGAGCCGCCCACGCGGTGGCGTAGGGGCTGTGGGTGTGCGTGACTCCCCCGATGTCGGAGCGTGCTCGGTACACGTAGGCGTGTGCGTGGGTGTCGCTGGAGGGCTTGTGATCACCTTCCACCGGGGTGCCGTACAGATCGCACACGACCATGTCCTCGGGGGTGAGGTCGTCATAGGCCACACCGCTGGGTTTGATGACCATGAGGTCGGCGTCGGGGACGCGGGCGGAGATGTTTCCGCTGGTCCATGTGACAAGGCCGGCGCGGGGCAGTTCGGCGTGCAGGTCGTGAAGTTCGTGGCGGAGCCGTTCGACGGTCTTTCTGTGTGGATCGACCGGGTTGGTCATCGGGCCGTCTCCTGGGTCGGTTCGGCGCCGGTGGGCGCATGTGTTGAGGTCAGGGTGTTACGACGCAGTGCGCGCGGACGGTGGAGGCTGTTGGCACCGCTCCGACCGAAACGGTCGTGCAGCTCGCCGTGGACGGTGACGCGTTCGTGGTCGACGACGCGGCCCGGTGCGGGGGCGACCAGGTTCGGAGGCCGGTCGATGTTCACCACCGCCGCGTCCGGCGCACCAGGGCTGTGCTCGCTAACAACTTGGGTTGCAGGGGTACCCTCTCCTCCTCGACGGCCACATCGATCCCGGAGTCGTCGGTGTGTCCCGACCCTCGGATTTTGGGGGGAAAGTCGTTGTTTTCATGCTTGTTCTCAGGTATCGCGGCGGCGATCCGTCCTCGATCGTGAACACCGTGCGAGTGCTCACCGACCACAGGGCGGACGCCCCTGTGGTGCACATAACAATGTTATCGCTCACATATGAGTAGTCAAGATCTTGTCGTCCGCTGCTTTGCCAACGGTTCCTGGAAAGTCCTCGATCAACCGACCAGTCGGGTGTGCAGGGCCACGGCAGAGGTGTCGGTGAGCGAGGCGACCTGGTCCACGATCACGCGCAACGCCGATGCATCGTCCGACGCCGAGAGGAAGGTGTCTCGAAACTGCGGATCGAGCGCCTCGGGTGCGTACCTCCACAGGGCCTTGACCAGATCGGTGACCATGTTGCGCTCCTCGACCTGGTAGGCCAACGCCTCGGCGCGGCCCATCACGAAGTGCGCGGCGATCGCCTTGAGCAAGGCACACTCCAACCGTGTCCGACGTGGCACACGCAGATCCGCGCGGTACCGGGTGAGACGACCCGCACCGTGTGCATCACGGGTGGCCCGTTCGGCCGCACGACAGAAACGACCGATGAGTTCACTGGTGAGATTCTTGAGTGCGGCCAGGGACGCCAGATCGCCGTTGAACTCCTTCGGCCACACCGGGGCGTCGAGCAACGCGACGAGGACCTCTTCGAGTTCGGCCGGATCCGCGTCGCAGTAGTGGGTGGCGGCCGTGCGACACACTTGTGCGCGCTCGACCGGACTACGCAGAGCAGCCATCCTCACCATCCCCGCGTGCAGGGCATCCTCCACGTCGTGCACCGAGTAGGCCACGTCGTCGGCCCAGTCCATGACCTGGGACTCGAAGCACGTCCGGCCGGGCGGTGCGTCCCGACGCACCCAGGAAAAGACCTCGGCGTCGTCCGGGTAGTGGTTGAACTTGTGGGTGTCACCGCCGCCACCCCTGGCCCACGGATACTTGACGGTGGCGTCGAGGGTGGCCCTGGTGAGGTTGAGCCCTGCCCCGCGTCCTTCGGCGTCGATGACCTTGCCCTCCAGCCGCACCAGGAGGCGCAGGCTCTGCGCGTTGCCCTCGAACCCTCCGCAGTCCCGGGCCACTTGGTCCAGAGCTCGTTCCCCGTTGTGACCGAAGGGTGGATGTCCCAGGTCGTGGGACAGGCAGGCCGCCTCCACCAGGTCGGGGTCACAACCCAGCGCCCCACCGAGTTCCCGGCCGATCTGGGCGCATTCCAGGGAGTGGGTCAGGCGGGTACGCGGAAAGTCGCTCACCCCGGTACGCACGACCTGGGTCTTGGCGGCCAGGCGACGTAGCGCGGAGCTGTGCAGGACCCGGGCCCGATCACGCTCGAACGGTCCACGGGCCCGGCTCTTGCGGTGTTCACCGACTCTGCGCTCGGTGTCGGCGACCGTGTAACCGGGTGCCGGTCCCTCGTCGCCCGGGTGACTCGTCATCGGTGGCGGCCCTGCTTTCCAACAGCGACAGGACGTCGGGCCTCAAGCCGCGTTGACGTTGATGTCACTGCTGTCGTCGAAGATCCAGTAGTACCAGAGCGAGGCGGTCTCCCTGGTGATGTACCAGAGTTGGGTGCTTCGTTCGATGACCGACGGCCCCGAGCGGGCCGGTGAAGTCCCTGCATCGATGCCGTGATCGTTGGCCATCCGTTCGGCCCGCAGACTGTGCCAGGGGTCGGAGACCAGGATCGCGGTCTCCCAAGACCGTTCGTCGAAGACCTCCGAGACCGCCACGATGCTCTGCAGCGTGTCCGCCCCTTCCTCGACCGCCACGACCTGCTCGGCCGGTACCCCCACGTCGATCAACCAGTTACGCCCGGCTTCGGCCTCGGTGAAGGCGTCATCGGGTTGTTTGCCGCCGACGGTGACGATGATGGGTGCCACATCGTCCAGGTAGAGGGCTTGAGCCTGCCGCAGTCTGGCTTCGAAGACCGGGGAGGGCACACCGTTGTACTGGCTGGCGCCGAGCACGATGATCACATCGGAGGGGTCACGATCGTCCTGGCGGGCGGTGTACCAGACCCAACCCCACGTGGCAGGAGGGATGAGCAGGACCACGATCAGCACGAACGCGAAGACCCACCGCACACGAAAGCGCCGCTCCTTCTTCATCCTTCGGGGCTGATCGCGTGGGGCCCGCTCCTTGCGTGGGGAAGGCTCCGCAGGGGGCTCCGTCTCCCACCACGAGGACCCGCCCTCCACGTCATCGGGCATCTCGGGCCCGGAATCGCGCGGAAGTGATCCTCTGCCGGGGAGTCGTTGGCGCACGAATCTGCGCGTGAACTCGACGTCTTCGCCCTTGTGGGGCGCAAAGGCCCCACCGTGACCCGCGGGGGGAAGGTGGTCGTCGCGTGCGAAGACCTGGGTGGTTCGGTCCTGGTCGGAAGGGTCGTGGGGATGGACGAAGGGGTCTTCACCGATACCTTCTCGGGCGAATTCACGGGTGTGACCGTATTCTTCGGAGGTCGGATCCTCCAGAACGAGGTCATCGCGGGTGAAAGCCCGAGTGGCCTCGTCATCGCCGGAGTTTTCGAGGCTCGATTCCTCCCACGGGCCGTCACCGTACCCGTCACTGGTCGCTCGCACCGGCTCACCTCCGCACTACTCGTCGACCGGGAAAGCCCATGGCCTCCCTCTTCTGGGACGGTCCCCCACACGACACCGGTTCGCGACTTTCGCATTCTGAACGGACCGCTTGCTTTGGGGGTGGTGGTCGGCACGTCCCCGCTCTGCGGGCATCTCGCCGGGCGGGGGTGGGGGACGATGGCCCTGCGGCCTGTTCGTCGAACAGGCTCTGTCAACGACAAAAATGTATCACGAACAGGTCACGTCGGACTTTCGGGCAGGGCCACACCGTCCGGTGCGAGTCTACGACGCCGGACACGCGCAAGGGGCGCGACGTACTTCCTCGAAAGTCCGTCGCACCCCCGCCGAAAGGGTTTCAGGGGGCGTGGCGAGCCACTGCTCTGCCGGCCTCCAGGCGCGCCACCGGCACCCGGAACGGTGAGCACGACACGTAGCTCAGCCCGGCGTCGTGGAAGAAGTGCACCGAGGCCGGATCTCCCCCGTGCTCGCCGCACACCCCGAGCTGGATGTCGGGGCGGGCTGCTCTGCCCTCTTCCACCGCGATGCGGACCAGTCGACCCACACCCTCCACGTCCAGGGACTCGAACGGTGAGACCCCGAAAACACCTTTTTCCAGGTAGGCCGAGAAGAAGGACGCCTCGACGTCATCGCGGGAGAAACCCCATGTCGTCTGTGTGAGGTCGTTGGTACCGAAGGAGAAGAACTCGGCCGCCTCGGCGATCTGTCCTGCGGTCAGGGCCGCGCGTGGCAGCTCGATCATGGTGCCGATCGGCATGTCCAGTTCGACCCCGTGCTCCTCTTGGACCTCGCGGAGCACGCGCAGGGCGTCCTCCTTGATGATCTCCAGTTCCTGCACGGTACCCACGAGGGGGATCATGACTTCCGGGCGCGGGCGCCCGCCCTGTCGAACACGTTCCACGGCGGCCCGGGCAAGAGCACGTACCTGCATGGTGAACAGGCCGGGAACCAGCAGGCCCAGACGTACACCCCGCAGTCCGAGCATCGGGTTCTGCTCGTGGAGCCTGTGTACGGCCCGAAGTACACGCAAGTCGCTTTCGTGACTTTCCCCGCGTTCCTCGGCCACGGCCACTCGCACCGACAGCTCGGTGATGTCGGGCAGGAACTCGTGCAGCGGTGGGTCGAGGAGCCGCACGGTGACGGGCAGCCCGTCCATGGCCTCCAGGATGCCGCTGAAGTCTTCCTGTTGGAGAGGTAGCAGGGTCTCCAGGGCTGTGTGCTGCTCGTCCTCGCTCTCGGCCAGGACGAGGCGTTCCACGAGCTTGCGGCGATCGCCCAGGAACATGTGCTCGGTCCGGCACAGGCCGATGCCCTGTGCCCCCATACGGCGGGCCCGGGCCGCGTCCTCTGCGGTGTCGGCGTTGGCCCGTACGTCCATGTGGCGGGCTGTGTCCGCATAGCGCATGAGCCGGTCCACGGACCGCACCAGATCGTCGGTCCGTTCCGATGCGGGGTCGATCTCACCGTCGAAGTAGCGCACCACGGGTGAGTCCACGACGGGCACTTCTCCGAGGAACACCTGACCGCTGGTGCCGTCGATGGAGATGAGGTCGCCCTCCTGGACGACCTCTCCCCCGGGTGCGGTGATCCTGCGGTTCTTGGTGTCGATGTCGAGCTCCTCGGCACCGCACACACAGGTCTTGCCCATGCCACGGGCGACGACGGCGGCGTGGGAGGTCTTGCCACCTCGGCCGGTGAGGATGCCTTCGGCGGCGATCATGCCCTCGAGGTCGTCGGGGATGGTCTCCCGGCGACACAGGATGACCTTCACGCCGCCGCGGGCCCATTCGATCGCGGTGTAGGGGTCGAAGACGACTTTGCCGACGGCGGCTCCGGGTGAGGCGTTCATGCCCCGCCCCAGGTGGTGCACGCCGTCGCCGGTCGTCACCTCTTGATCGAACCGGGGGAACATCAGCTGGGCGAGCTGGTCGCCGGTCACGCGCTGAGCGGCCTCCTCGATGCTGATCAGGCCTTGGTCGAGGAGCTGGTCCGCGATACGGAAGGCAGCGGCCGCGGTGCGTTTGCCGATCCGGGTCTGGAGCATCCACAGTTTGCCGCGTTCGACGGTGAACTCGATGTCACACAGATCGCGGTAGTGATTTTCCAGTGTCTCCATGATGCGCAGGAGTTCCTGGTAGCTCTGGGGGTCGAGTTCTTCCATGTCGGCGAGCGGCACGGTGTTGCGCACA
>DXDP01000046.1 GCA_019115445.1 Candidatus Nocardiopsis merdipullorum | reverse complement strand
GTACAGATCTCGGTACTGACCCAGGCCCGCGAGGACCTCATCGAGCGCACCGTACAGAGCCTGATCGGCGCCAAGCGCTCCACAGTGCACCTGTACAACGCCACCGCCCCGACCTTCCGCGAGGTCGTGTTCAAGGTCGACCGCAATGCCTGTAAACAGATCGCGGTCGAGGGCACCCGCAACGTCGTACGCTTTGCCGAGCAGTACCTGGGCCGGACCGAGTACTTCGGATACCAGTACTCACCGGAGATCTTCATCGACACCGAACTGGACTTCGCCCTGGAGGTCTGCGAGGCGGTCATGGATGTCTGGCAACCCGGACCGGGCCGGGAAATCATCCTGAACCTGCCCGCCACCGTCGAACGCGCCACACCCAACGTCTACGCGGACCAGATCGAGTGGATGAGCCGCAACCTGAGCCGCCGCGAACACGTGGCCCTGTCGGTGCACCCGCACAACGACCGCGGCACCGGTGTGGCCTCGGCGGAGTTGGGGGTGATGGCCGGGGCCGACCGGGTCGAGGGATGCCTGTTCGGACACGGTGAACGCACCGGTAACGTCTGCCTGGTCACCCTGGGGCTGAACCTGTTCAGCCAGGGGGTGGACCCACAGATCGACTTCTCCGACATCGACGAGATTCGCCGCATCGTGGAGCACTGCACGCAGCTGCCGGTGGCCCCGCGCCACCCCTACGGCGGGGACCTGGTCTACACGGCCTTCTCCGGCTCCCACCAGGACGCCATCAAGAAGGGCTTTGCCGCTCAGGAGGAACGGGCCGAGAAGGCGGGTGTGCCCGTCGACGAGTACGCCTGGGACGTGCCCTACCTGCCCATCGACCCCAAGGACGTGGGCCGCAACTACGAGGCGGTCATCCGGGTCAACAGCCAGTCCGGCAAGGGTGGGGTCTCCTACATCATGCAGCGGGACCACGCCCTGGACCTGCCGCGCCGCCTGCAGATCGAGTTCTCCCGGGTCATCCAGGAATACACCGACACCGATGGCGGCGAGGTCGAGGCCGAGAACATCTGGTCGATCTTCCGTAAGGAGTACCTGAGCGAGAACGGCCCCGTGGCGGTCATGGCACACCGTTCCAGCACCACCGAGGACGGAACCTACCGGATCGAGGCAGACGCCCGCGTCAACGGCGAGATCCGTGAACTGTCCGGCACCGGAAATGGTCCGATCTCCGCGTTCTGTGACGCGCTGACCGACATCGACACCAAGATCCGCGTCATCGACTACGTCGAGCACTCCATGGGGGAGGACGGCGACTCCAGTGCCGCCGCCTACGTCGAGGCCGAGATCGACGGGAACGTGGTCTGGGGAGTGGGGATCCACAGCAGCATCACCACCGCATCCCTGAAGGCGCTGTGCAGCGCCGTGGCCCGGGCCTGAGGCCGGCTTTCTCGTCGAAGTACAGAAGGGCTGGGCTGCGCCCTGCGATGGGTGCAGCCCAGCCGAGGTCTGAGCTACTCCCAGCCGAACTTCTGGGTCCAGGCGTGACCGGACTCGCCGACACCGATCGACTCCAGGTCACAGTTGAGGATGTTCCGACGGTGGTCGTCACTGTTCATCCAGGCGTCCATGACCTGTTCGGGGCCGGTCTGGCCCTTGGCCACGTTCTCCGCCCCCCAGGCGTGGTAGCCGTGTCGCTCGGCGCGCTCTCCGGGTCCTTCGCCCTCGGGGCTGTGGTGACTCATGTAGTCACGTGAGTCCATGTCCTCGCTGTGCTCCTGAGCGGCAGCGGTCAGGCGTTCGTCCACGTCCACAGGGTCACAGCCGTGGTGGGAACGTTCGCTGTTGACCAAAGAGACGACCTCGTCGGCAAGGGAGCCTGCGGATTGACTGCCGACACCGTCTCCGTTGCCACCACCTCCGCCGTCACCGTCTTCCGAGCCGTTGTCCTCCTCGTCGGCGTCCTTGTCATCGGGGGCCGAAGAAGCGGTCACTTGTGCGTCCTGGGCGTCGTTGTCACCGGAAGGGACCGAGTCGTCGGGGTCTTGGGTGGGATCGGCGAAGAAGTCCTCGTCGGTGGCTGCGTCGGGGACGGCGGAGGTGATGCTTTCACCGATCCGGCCCTCGGTGGCACCTGGATCGATGCCCTTTTCGGTCACGATGATCAGAGCCGCGGCGAGCGCCAGGCCCACCGGGACCGCTGCCAGGAGTACGGCCGGCGACAGTGCTCGATGTGTGTGGTTGTGGTGCGAGCGTTTGTCCCGACGGCTCGACCTACGTTTACCGCGGCGACCACGTGCCATGGTCCTGTTACCTCCGTGGGGTGAGGGAAATGCGGGACCACCCTTCGTATCGAGGGCGGCCGAGCCGGAATGCGATACGGGGATGTCCGGCGCCATGAGGGGGAGTGGGGGAGCCGGGTTTGTGGAGCGCCCTGGGGCGTGAGAGTAGAGCAAATGTGGAAAAAAGGAAATCTGTGCTGCCAGAGGGGCTGCTCGCCGCAGGCACGTGACGGTGGTGCGGCCCGCATGCGCGGGTGGTCCCCCGGATCCGCGACAATGGGGGTGTGAGTCTCTACCGTGACGAGGGTGTTGTGCTGCGCACCCAGAAATTGGGCGAGGCCGATCGCATCGTCACCCTCCTGACCCGGCGTACCGGCCTGGTCCGCGCCGTTGGCAAAGGGGTGCGTCGCACCAAGTCGCGCTTCGGCGCTCGACTGGAGCCGTGCACCCACGTCGACCTGCAACTACACACCGGTCGCAGTTTGGACGTGATCACCCAGGCCGAGACCGTCCGTTCCTACGGGGAGGCGGTCGTGTCCGACTACTCCCGCTACACCGCGGCCATCGCCATGCTGGAAACCGCGGAGAAGGTCGTGGCGGTGGAGAAGGACCCCGCGTTACGGCAGTTCCTCCTGCTCATCGGCGCACTACGCACTCTGGGTGAGGCTCGTCACGATTCGAGGTTGATCCTGGACGCCTACCTGTTGCGTTCCTCGGCGGTGGCCGGATACGCACCCGCCCTGGACGAGTGTGCGCGCTGCGGTAGTCGAGGGAATCACCGTGCCTTTGCCGTCCACGCCGGCGGTAGGGTCTGCTCGGTGTGCCGTCCCCACGGCGCCGTGCACCCGGCCCCCGAGACACTGCGCCTCATGTCGGACCTGCTCGGAGGGGATTGGGACGGGGCGGACGCCAGCAAGGGCAGGGCTCGCTCCGAGTGCAGCGGGTTGGTCGCGGCCTACCTGCAGTGGCACCTGGAAAACGGAATCCGATCACTGCGCCATGTGGAGCGTTCTTGAGTCTGTTCAGCTTCGACAGCGGTAAACGGCGTGAGCAGCCGCTGTACACCGAGCCCGTCCCGCACCCGAGTGGGGCGCGTCCCCCCGAGCTGCCCGCCGATCTGGTGCCACGACATGTCGCCGTGGTCATGGACGGCAACGGGCGATGGGCCAAGCAGCGCGGGTTGGCGCGCACCGAGGGTCACAAGGCGGGGGAGTCCTCGCTCTTCGATGTGATCGAGGGCGCCCTGGAACTGGGCATCTCCCATTTGTCCGCCTACGCCTTTTCCACGGAGAACTGGAAGCGTTCGCCCGACGAGGTCCGCTTCCTGCTCGGTTTCAACCGGGAGACGATCCGCAATCGCCGTGACGAACTTCATGCACGCGGTGTACGTGTGCGTTGGTCCGGGCGCAGCGGAATGCTGTGGAAGAGCGTCCTTTCCGAACTCCGTGACGCGGAGGAGATGACGCGGGACAACACCGGGATGACTTTGCAGTTCTGCGTGAACTACGGAGGTCAGGCGGAGATCGTCGATGCCGTTCGTGAGGTGGCGCGCCGGGCCGTCGCGGGGGATCTGGCCCCGGAGAAGATCACCGAGGACACCCTTTCCCAGCACCTCTACGCCCCTGAGGTCCCACCCGTCGACCTGTTCGTACGTTCCTCCGGTGAACAGCGGTTGTCCAACTTCCTGCTGTGGCAGTCGGCTTATGCCGAGTTCGTCTTTTTGGACACTCTTTGGCCCGACTTCGACCGCCGTGACCTGTGGCGGGCCTGCGAGATCTACGCGGGCCGAGACCGCCGTTACGGAGGGGCGGAGCCCAACAAGGTGGCCGAGGCATCGGTTGCGAAGGAGAACGAGTAAGTGGCGCACAACGGAACAGAGATGGACGATCCCCTGCTGAAAGAGGGGATGTCCCTGGTGGCGGTCGGTGACAGTTTCACCGAGGGGGTGGGTGATCCCTACCCGCAGACTGTCGACGGCACCGTGGTCTTTCGGGGTTGGGCCGACCGGGTGGCCGAGCACCTGGCCGAACACCTGGGCAAGGTCGAGTACGCGAACCTGGCGGTGCGTGGCAAACTCATGCGCCAGATCGTCACCGACCAAATCCCACCGGCCTTGGAGATGGCCCCTGACCTGGTGGTCCTGAGCGCTGGTGGCAATGACCTGTTGCGTCCCGGCGGTGACCCGGATCGGCTGGCCACGATTCTGGAGCACACGGTGGCACGCCTGCGGAGCGCCGGCAGCCAAGTGCTCCTTTTCACCGGGGCGAACATCGGCAAGGGGTACATGCGGGCCACGCTCGGGTTGTTCGCGCGCTACTACATGAACGTGCGGGCGATCGCCGACAAGCACGGTTGCTTCCTGGTCGACCAGTGGTCGATGAAGGTCCTGGACGACGCGCGTGCCTGGGACGAGGATCGGCTGCACATGTCCTCGGAGGGGCATCGTCGGGTGGGGCTGCGGGTGGCCGAGGTCCTGGGCGTGCCCGTCACCGAGGACTGGAACGAGCCCTGGCCGACGGTCGAGCGGGTGGGCTGGGCCACGGCTCGCCGGGCGGATCTGGTCTGGGTGAAGGATTCCCTGGCTCCGTGGATCGGGCGCCGGTTGACCGGTCGGTCGTCGGGGGACACGGTCACCGCAAAGCGTCCCGAGCTGACAACGCTCACCGGTACGAAGCAGCCGGTCAAGGACACTCCCAGTGGTGAGTAGAACTATTTTTCCGGTTTGTGAACTTCACCCCAAAAGGTGAAGAAGCGGAAACCTACTGTCGCGTAACCACGGCTTGGCGTTGCATCATCGGTCACTATGAGTGGTGTGCCGACCGGATCCTCCGGTGAATTGATGAGCAAGGACATTCTGTCCTACGTCGCCCTCGGTGACAGCTTCACCGAGGGCATGAGCGACCCCTACCCGGACAGTGACAGCGTGCCCAACGGCCGCTATCGCGGTTGGGCGGATCGGCTGGCCGAGCACTTCGCAGAGCACATCGACGAGGTGCGCTACGCCAACCTCGCCGTACGGGGGCGACTCACGGCACAGATCCGTGCCGAGCAGGTCGCCCCGGCCGTGGAGATGGAGCCGGATCTGGTGACCCTGTGCACCGGGGGCAACGACCTACTACGTCCCGGAAGTGACCCCGACCGGGTGGCGAGGCTCTTCGAGGACATCGTGGCCGAGCTGCGAAGCACCGGCGCCCGAGTGGTGGTCTTCACCGGCTTCGACACCCAATCGCAGCCGGTCATGCGCCACTTGCGCGGCAAGATCGCCACTTACAACATGCACCTGCGTGCCATCGCCGATCGATACGACTGTGACGTCGTCGACCTGTGGAGCATGCGCTTCTTCCAGGACGCGCGCGCCTGGAACTGGGACCGGCTCCACCTGTCCCCGGAGGGGCATCGTCGGGTGGGTCTGCGGGTGGCTGAGATCCTCGGGGTGCCCGTCACCGAGGACTGGAACGAGCCCTGGCCGCCCCCGGAACCGCGTGACTGGCGCACCGCGCGTCAGGAGGATCTGCACTGGGCCCGGGAGTTCCTGGTTCCATGGATCGGGCGCCGTCTGACCGGGCGTTCCTCCGGGGACAACGTGCTCCCCAAGCGACCCACGCTACAGCGCTGTGAGGCCCGCCCGCCGTATCGGCACCTTTGAGTTCTCGAGGTCCTCGACGGGGACGGGCCCGCACAGAGAGCCGGTCAGCCGGCTGCCGCACGACAGCCGGTGCAGATACCGAAGATCTCCACGGTGTGGGTGATGCCGGTGAACCCGTGTTCGGCGCCCACCTCTGCGGCCCACTTCTCCACGGCGGGTTCTTCCACCTCGACCGCCGTGGAGCAGGAACGGCACACCAGGTGATGGTGGTGTTCCTCTGTGGCGCAG
The DNA here is from genome assembly GCA_019115445.1 of Candidatus Nocardiopsis merdipullorum. Classification (GTDB taxonomy): domain Bacteria; phylum Actinomycetota; class Actinomycetes; order Streptosporangiales; family Streptosporangiaceae; genus Nocardiopsis; species Nocardiopsis merdipullorum. The sequence continues at coordinate 10,979 of DXDP01000046.1, read as the reverse complement.
GCTCGGTAGACGGCCTCTCCCGCGTCGGTGCGCAGGACGTCGACCTCACCGGAGTTGCTCAGGGCCTGTAGGGCCCGGTAAACCGTGGTGAGTCCGATCTTGGAACCTTCGGCGCGCAGGTCCGCGTACAGGTCTTGCGCGCTGCGGAAACCGGAGGACTCGGTCAGCGCCTGACGGACAACTTCGCGTCGCGTACTCATCTGGTAACCCTCCCCCGATCGCTCTGGAGCATCGTACCGACCTCTTCTTCCTTCGGGGTACCGCCCCCGAGGGGATGGCGTGGTCGGCGCTTGGCGAACATGCCGACCACGACGGCAAGACCGAAGCTCGCCAGGGCCAGCAGGACAATGGTCGCACCGGGAGCCAGGTCGGTGTAGAAGGCCGTGGACAGGCCTCCCAAGGAGGAGACCAGTCCGATGAGCACGGCCAAGGCCATGGTCACCCGGAAGCTCTTGGACAACTGTTGGGCCGCGGCCACGGGCACGATCATCAGCGCACTGACCATGAGTACACCGACGATGCGCATCGCGAGCACGACGGTGAGGGCCGCGGTGACCGCCAGCAGAACGCTGAGGAAGCGGACCGGCAGACCGTGGGCCCGGGCCACCTCCTCGTCCTGGCACAGGACGAACAGTTCCCGACCGTGGGCGGCGACCACTGTGAGGACCCCCAGGGCGAGCGCGCTCACGACCCAGACGTCCTGTTCGGAGACGGTGCTCACCGAACCGAACAGGAAGGAGGTCAGTGTGGCGTTGTTGGCACCGGGGGTGAGTCCGATGAGCAGGACACCGCCGGCGATACCTCCGTAGAAGAGCAGTGCCAGCGCGACGTCGGCATTTGTTCGGGTGCGTACCCGAACCAGCTCGATGAGGACTGCTCCCAGGACCGAGACGATCGCTGCGGTGAGCACGGGTGAGGTACTGGTGAGCAGCCCCAGGGCCACACCGGTCAACGCGACGTGCCCGATACCGTCACCGAGCAGGGCCAGACGTCGCTGCACCAGAAAAGTGCCGATGGTCGGGGTGACCAGACCGATGAGTACCGCGGCGACAAGGGCCCGGCGCATGAATTCGTATTGGAAGAGCTCAGTCATTGCGGGGTACCTCGATCCGGGTCGTCGCCACGGGGACGGATCGCGGTGCGGTGGCGTCGGGTTCTGGGGACCGCTGTTGGCGGCCGGGACGAACACACACGTCGGTGGGTTCGAAGGCCCGGTCGTCGATGTGTCCGGAGTCCAAGGACACGGTGCGCTCGATGACGTTCTTCAACGGCCCGAGTTCGTGCAGGACCAGAACCACGGTGGAGCCCTGCTCACTCAGGAGCTGAACGGTTTCGGCCAGGGCCTGCTGATTCTTCGTGTCCACCCCTGCCATGGGTTCGTCCATGACGAAGGTGTCGGGTTCCCCGGCCAGTGCGCGGGCGATGAGGACACGTTGCTGCTGGCCACCGGAGAGTTCGCGTACGGAGTCGCGAGCACGGTCGGCCAGGCCGACGGTCTGCAGTGCCTTGTCGACGGCACGGCGGTCGGTGACACCGGGCAGGGACAGACGACGACGCACGGCGACCCGGCCGGAGGCGACGATCTCACGCACGGTCGCGGGGACGGAGCCACCAGCGCTGAGGCGTTGGGGAACGTAGCCGATACGGCGCCAGTCGCGGAACCGGCGCAAGGGTGTTCCGTGCACGCGTATCTCACCGCGGTCGAGGGGCACGATGCCGAGCATCGCCCGCATGAGGGTCGACTTCCCCGAGCCGTTGGGGCCCAGTACCGCCGTGGTCCGACCCGCGGGTATGTCGAGGCTCACGCTGTGGAGAACGGGCACACCACCGTAGGAGACGGTGGCGTCGATGGCCTGGAATGCGGGTGGGACGCGGGGCTCCGCGGTCTCCGTGAACTGGTCTGACACACCAACATTATGAAGAAAATGAAAACGGTTGTCAAAACCAGAAGGGGTGGGGAAGATCTCCCCAAGACCCTCAAAACCCCAGGATGCGTGCGGTCGCCAGTAGCAGGACGACCATCGTCATGAGAACGCGTGGGATTTTCTGCTGTCGGTTGAGCGTCGGCCAGGTCAAAAACGCCAACCACACGAAGAACATCGCCACCAGCAGCAGGCACAGGGCACCGATCGGCCCCGGAGCCATCAGCCCCACGATGAACAGGACCCCCAACAGAAGGGGCGCCTGCCACCGAGGACGTTGGTGCAACCACACCAGGGGAACCGCGCTGCGGCGTTCGACGGCCCGACGGAAGCGGCCGGCCCCCGGGGTGTGGGGACAATCTCCTCCGGGCAAGGGATGCCCAGGTCGGCCCGGGCGTTCATCATCGTGTTCGGGGGAGAACATGTCGTTTGTATCCTCCGGTGTGGGGGCGGCGCCGCACGGGGCCTGTGATACTTGTGGTTGCGATCCTAGGTGTGCTGCGTGGGCCTTGGCGCGCGTTTTCTCTCGGCCTCCTTGTGACCTCACAAGGTGGGTCGATCACGAGGAGCCATGGAAGGATCGCACCAAGTAATAGTCCAGTCGTCCGGGAAAGCGGCCCCGCCTCACAGCGCCGCGCGTTGCCGACTGCAACGAACCCTCGAAGGGTGTCAACGTCCGTGCTCGAACCTACTGTCATCGTCACTTTCGACGTCACCGAGCCGCATCTGCAGTACTGCCTCGACTCTTTGGCCCGTCAACGAAATGGCGATCGTCACGGGGTGGACACCTCCACCCCCGGCACGCGATCGAAGATCGAGGTCGTCCTCGTCCCCGTCCGCAACGGAACCGGTGGGGATGCCGAGGACACCGCCTCTCCCCGGGCCACGGGTCGGGACGGAGAAGGTGACGGCGACACGGCCGATGGGGAAAACATCGAGGTCGAGCAGGAAGAGAACGAGCAAGGTGACGAATCGGTCGAGTCCGTCCGGGAGGAAGGGCTCGCCGTGGCCACCGCTTTTGCCGCCACGCCGCCCGAGGACCTACGTGTGACGTTGCTGGACGAAGAGGCCGCCCCGGACCACCGGAGCGCGCGCGCCCGCGGAGTCGACGCGGCCACCGGCACGCACCTGCTCTTCCTCGAGGGGCGTGACGCACTCACCGCCTACGCGGTCGCCCACCTTCTGCACACCGCCGGTGAAACCGGATCCGACCTGGTCGCGGCCAACGTCCACAGATTCAACGAACTGGGTGCTTTTCCCTCCAAAGCACACAAGAAGTACTGTGCGAAGCGGCGTCCGGCCCTGGATCCCCGTACTCTCCCCGCGCTGGTGGCCGACCCCGTCCTCGGCAACAAGCTCTGGCGTCGAGAATTCTGGCAGTCACTGCCGGAGCGCTGCTTGGTGCTCGAGGACACCGATCTGGGGCTGCGCAGGGCCGTTCTTGCGGCGCAGAGCGTCGATGTCCTGCCCGGCCCCGTCCTGCTCGCCCGTCAGCGCGAAAGCGTCGGCGTGCCCATGGACAAGGCCGCACTCACCCGACGTATCACGACGATGCGTGAACTCTCGCTCGGCCTCGGTGCCGAAGACCGGCGGCTGTGGGACCGCATCCTGCTCCAGGGCGAGCTCCACCGCCTGGTGCTGCGTCTTCGAAGCGCCGATCCGCAGATTCGCTCCGCCGTGGTCGATCTCCTCAACGAATTCCTCGACCACGTGCCCGCCGCACAGCTGCGCTCACTGTCGGTGTTGGACCGTCTCCTCTACCACCTGGTCCGTAAGCGACGCATCGACGACCTGGTCGAGGTCGGCGTCTTCGCCGGCAGTGTCGAGATCAAGAACGCCCGTGTGGTGAGGCGTGGACTGGCCTACTACATCAGTTACCCCTTCTTCGAGGACACGGACCCGGCCAAGGAGGTCCCACGCGAGATCTACCGGCTCGACGAGGAACTCAAGGTCCGGCAGAAGACCGAGAACGTCTGGTGGCAGGACGGTCGTTTGCACATCAGCGGCCGGATCGGTATTCGCCACCTGCGTGCCCGCAAACGTTGGCAACAGCACCTGATCGCCTTCGCGGTCAACACCGAGACCGGGTGGCGGATCCGAGTACCGGTCCGCACCCGGTTGGCCGCCGAATACCGGTTGCCCGACGTGGTCGACGCCGCACGGCACGACTACGGTGGCTTCACCGTCGTCCTGGACCCACGCAAGCTACGTACGTCGAACCAGTGGCAGCCCGGTGAATGGAAGATCGAACTCATCGTGTTCAACCGCGGCCTGACCCGTCGGCAGTACATCTCCTCACCGGTTCCCGGCCCGCCGGAACGTCCCCCCTACCGCCATGTGGCCGATGACGTGTGGGTTCGCCCCCGCTGGTCCGAGGACAAACAGTTCGTGGTCGGGATCGAGCCGATGCGCGCGCGTGTGACCGGTCACCACTTCACCCCCGGCACCGGAGAACTCGTCCTGGAAGGAGAGGTGCTCTCCGAACCCGCGACCGAGGCGACACAGCTCCGGCTGACCCGTCGCCCGGGCACGGCCGTCCTCACCCACCCGCTGAAGGTCCGGGACGGACGCTTCACCGTGAAGCTGTCCGCCGAGGAACTCTTCGAACGCAGCATCACCGAGTGCGGAGGTGTCATCCGACAGGAGGACTGGGACGTTCACCTGCTCACCCCCGACGGGAGAACCGCTGCCCCGGTGCTGCCCGAGGACGTACCGGCCAAGGCCCACGCCTCGGCCACCGACCACCTCGAACTGGCAGTACAGCGCACTGCCACGGGCGTGGTGAAACTGCGTGCGGGACGTGCCCGCCCCACCGTGGAGCAGGCACGTTGGCAGGGCCGTGTCCTGATCTTGGAGGGGGAGTTCACCGCCGATGCTCCCCTGACCCTGGTGGCCAAGGCACGCGGGCGCGACGAAGAACACGTCTTCGCCGTCGAACACACCGGACACCACTTCACCGCGCGCTTCACCCCCGCCGACATCGCCACACTGTCCGGGAACCTGTCCCTGCCCGTGGGGTCCTACCAGTTGTGGGGACGTGTCCACCGGGAGGACGGGGAGGCCGTCGACGTCGGGGTGGAGTTCGTCGACGAACTGATCGGCGCGGTGCCCCTGCAGATGCAGACCGCCGATCGTGCCTACGCCCTGTCCTATCAAGGGCGTGGCATCCCGGTACTGCGGGTCGACAGTGACCTGTACCCGTCCGAACGTGGTTCCTTCGCCCAGCGCGAGCTGAAGGAGGTCTTCTACCCGGCCGAGCGCGAGAAGGACATCGTCGAGGGTGTCCTCTTCGACACCTACACCGGCCGCCAGTACTCCGACAGCCCGCAGAGCATCTACGCCGAGCTGCGTCGGCGTGGTCGGTGGGCGGACTACCCGATGTCCTGGCTGGTCGCCGACGGCCAGGTGAGTCTTCCCGAAGGTCTGAGCCATGTTCGCCACCGCGGTCGTGAGTACTACGAGGCCCTGGCCCGCAGCCGTTACCTGGTGACCAACTCCCGGCAGCCGGCCTGGTTCCACCGCCACCCCGATCAGGTGGTCGTGCAGACCTGGCACGGGTCGATGCTCAAGCGCATCGGTTTCGACGTGGAGAACATCAGCGGCAAGTCCCGGGACTACTTCGACAAGCTCGCCTGGGAGACCCAACAGTGGGACTACCTGGTTTCCCCCAGCCCGTGGGCGACACCCATCCTGCGCAGTGCCTTCCGCTTCGACGGGGAGATCCTGGAGACCGGCTACCCGCGCAACGACATCTTCTTCTCCCCGGACAAGGACGCGATCGCCGAACGCACCCGCCGTCGCCTGGGTCTGCCCGAGGACAAGAAGGTCGTGCTCTACGCACCCACCTGGCGCGACGACAAGTACTACACGCGTGGTAAGCACAAGCTCGATCTGCACCTGGACCTGAGGCGCATGTACGACAAGCTCGGCGACGACCACGTACTGCTCGTGCGTCGCCACCCACGTGTGGTCGACAGTGTGCCGATCGTGGGGGAGGGCTTCGTCCACGACGTGTCCCTCTACCCGGAAGTCATGGAGCTGTTCCTGCTCACCGATGTTCTGGTCACCGATTACTCGTCGATGATGTTCGACTTCGCGAACACGGGCCGCCCCATGCTCTTCTTCACCTACGACCTGGAGAGCTACCGGGACAACCTGCGTGGTTTCTACTTCGACTTCGAAGAGACCGCGCCAGGTCCGCTGCTGACCGAATCCGACCAGGTCATCGACTCCCTGCTGAACATCGACGAGGTGGCCGATCGAAGCAGGGCCGCCTACGACTCCTTCGTGGAGCAGTTCTGCCCGCTGGACGACGGCCACGCCGCCGCCCGCGTGGTGGATCGGGTCTTCGGTGGGGCCTGACCCCGTCCGGAAGGGGGGTTCGGGCATGGCCCGAACCCCCGGCATGCGAAGTACGCCGGGGCTGGGCCACAATGGTGCGGTGATCGTCATCACCCGTTACACAGTGCCCGAGACCGACACCGAGTCCTTTCGCGCCGACGCCGAAGCGGCGATCGACGTCCTGTCCCGACGCCCCGGTTTCCGGGGGCATCACATCGGCCGTGCGGTCGACGACCCGTCCCTGTGGACGGTGGTCACCGAGTGGGACGGTGTCGGCCCCTACCGTAGGGCCCTGTCCAACTTCGACGTCAGAGTGACCGCGGTGCCGTTGCTGTCCCGAGCCATCGACGAGCCGTCCGCGTTCGAGACATGCGATCAGCGATCCGCCGATCGATGAGTCCACCCGGTCGAGGCCCGAGCCCGACCGGCCGCGTGACCGGCCGAGAAAGTGTGCACGGCCGGTCACCGAGCATGACCTAACCTGGGGTGACGCGGATCGTCAGGCTCGCCGATCCTCGTCGTGCCGTATGGCGTTCGCCGTTTCCCAGACCACCAGATGAATCGCACACCGCGATCCACCGACCGCCAGCCGGATGGAGAGTCACCCCATGGCCGCCAAGTCAGAGACAATGGACGCCTTGGTCAACCTCGCCAAGCGCAGAGGTCTGGTTTACCCCTCCAGTGAGATCTACGGAGGTTTGCGCGCCGCGTGGGACTACGGACCTTTGGGGGTGGAACTGAAGTCCAACGTCAAGCGTCAGTGGTGGCGCGCGATGGTGCAGGAGCGAGAGGACGTCGTCGGCCTCGATTCCAGCATCATCCTGGCCCCTGAGGTGTGGCACGCTTCCGGACACGTCGGCGCATTCGTGGATCCGCTCACGGAGTGCCAGGCCTGCCACAAGCGTTTCCGTGCCGACCACCTTGTCGAGGATTACAAGGCCGAGCACGGCCACGAACCCGCCGAAGGTCTGGAGACGATCGCCTGCCCCAACTGCGGTGCGAAGAACTCCTTCACCGAACCGCGTATGTTCAGCGGCCTGCTACGCACCTACCTGGGGCCGGTCCAGGACGAAAAAGGGCTGACCTACCTACGCCCGGAGACCGCCCAGGGGATCTTCGTCAACTACAAGAACGTCGAGCAAAGTGCCCGGCGCAAGCTTCCCTTCGGCATCGGCCAGATCGGCAAGTCCTTCCGCAACGAGATCACCCCGGGAAATTTCATCTTCCGAACCCGTGAGTTCGAGCAGATGGAGACGGAGTACTTCGTCAAGCCCGGCACGGACGAGAAGTGGCACCAGTACTGGATCGACACCCGGTTGGAGTGGTACGTCGAACTCGGTGTCAACAGGAACAACCTACGCCTGTACGAGCACCCGCAGGAGAAGCTGTCCCACTACTCCAAGCGGACCGTCGACATCGAGTACCGTTTCAACTTCCCCGGTGGTGAATGGGGCGAACTGGAGGGTGTGGCCAACCGCACCGACTTCGACCTCAAGACCCACGCGGAGTCTTCCGGTGCGGACCTGACCTACTTCGATCAGGAAAGCAACGAGCGCTACATCCCTTACGTCATCGAACCCTCGGCCGGTGTGGATCGTGCGGTGTTGACGTTCATGCTCGACGCCTACAACGTCGACGAGGCCCCCAACGCCAAGGGCAAGATGGAAAAGCGCTCCGTCATGCGTTTGGACCCTCGTCTGTCACCGGTCAAGGCCGCCGTGCTGCCGCTGTCACGCAACGTCGACCTGTCGCCGAAGGCCCGTGACCTGGCCATGCGCTTGCGTAAACGCTGGAACGTGGAGTTCGACGACGCGGGCGCGATCGGACGTCGTTACCGTCGCCAGGACGAGATCGGTACCCCTTTTTGCGTCACGGTGGACTTCGACACACTCGCCGACGACGCGGTGACCGTGCGAGAGCGCGACAGCATGGTGCAGGAGCGGGTGTCCCTGGACCAGGTGGAGCGCTACCTGTTCGAACGTCTGCCCGGTTGGTGAGCCGGGCCGAAGAGGCCGCCCGCCCCGGCAAAGGGGTGGGCGGCCTTCCGATCGTCGGATCCGTGCGCGCCTGGACCGGAGCGCTTGCGGGACGACGAACGAGAAGAGACGGCCGGGCCCGGGGGGACGGTTGCCGGCCGTCTCCCGGTCCCCTCGGACGCACACGGCCGGAGGGACCGGCTCTCAACGTAGCGGTAGGTCATGTGAGGTACGAGGGAGTTTCGTACTCATTGTCCTACCGCGTAAGCGAATCGTGACGCCTCGGCCGGATGTGGCCACGTGGTGGAGGCCCGTCGGTCGTCCTTGGCCGCTCCTCGAGGCGCGTACGTTTCTCCGTCCCGATCCGAGATCGCCCGCCGGCGGCGGGTGGCGGGTGGTCTCGGAACAAGGCTGTGCCGGGTGGAGCGTGCTTTCGACGCTTCAGCCGCCCCCACTGCGCCAGAACGGTGTGCGATCCTCCCCGGTGGTGACGAGGGCGTCCCGCAAAACCCTGGGCCGTAGGTCGGTATCAGCGAGCTGCTCCAGCGGCAGCCAGTGTGACACCAGGTGTTCTTCCTGACTGACCGGTTCCGTGTCGGTGGTGGTGACCTCGAACACGAGATTGAGTTCGTGACGGGTGACGCCGTCCTCGACGTAGCCCTGTTCGACCACACCGAGGAAGCTCGCGACCTCGGCTTCGATGCCGAGTTCTTCGCCCAGTTCGCGAACGAGCGCGGCCTCCACCCGCTCACCGGGTTCGACGTGGCCGCCCGGCAGGAAGAACCAGGACCTGGTGCGCTGTCGCACGACCAGGAGCCGTCCGTCGCGGCGGACGACGGCGCGGGCCAGGAGCTCGGTGGCGGCGACGCTCATGAGGTGTCCTTCGTGTCGGTCGGTGCCTTCCTCGACGAGCCGCAGCGGTTCGCGGTCCGTGACTCCACCCAGCCCCACCTGGGTCATCTGTCCTTCCCGTCCGCCGAGTGGGACACCTTCCTGAGCGCGGCCCTGAACGGCTGAACCTCTCCCTGGCAAGGCAAGGACGATGACGTCGTGGGCATGACCTTGCCCCCGGCGTCGTGATGGTCCTGCTCGGTCAGGAAGCGGTGTACACGACGAACGACACCGCGATGTAGTGGCAGACGAACGCCGCGATGGTCAGCGAGTGGAAGATCTCGTGGAAGCCGAACCAGCGAGGAGCGGGGTCGGGCCACTTCAGGCCGTAGACCACGGCGCCGACACTGTAGAGCACACCACCGACCAGGACGAGGATCCACGTGGCCGGGTGGGTACCACCGATCAGTTCGGGGACGAAGAGTACCGCGACCCAGCCGATCGCCAGGTACAGGGCGGTCGACAACCACCGTGGAGAGTTCAGCCACAAGAGCTTGAAGGCGACCCCGGAGATCGCCCCTCCCCACACCAACGCCAGCATCGAGATGCGCAGAGTGCCGTCCAACACGAGCACGATGAAGGGTGTGTAGGTACCTGCGATGATGAGGTAGATGTTGGAGTGGTCCATGCGGCGCAGCAGGCGCTGTGCGCGAGGGGACCAGCGGCCCACGTGGTAGATGGCCGATGTGCTGAACAGCAGCACCGAGCTCAGCGCGTACACGGCCGCGGCGAGCAGGGCCGGGAGCGTGGGGGACAGGGCGACCAGGACGATGCCCGCGGCGAGCGCGAGGGGTGCGGTGCCCAGGTGGAGCCATCCACGGAGACGGGGTTTGACCGCGTCGAAAATGTCGCCGGCTGTCTGTGCCGCCTTTTCGGGGACCGTGGGGCGCCCGTCGGCACCGCCGCTTCCCGGGTCGTGCTTCTCGGTACCGGTGTGCTCGGTCTTCTGGGCCCGTTCTTCCGACACCACCGGTTTCCTCCTCGACACGTGAAACTTTGCTCTCTGCACGAAGCCTAACCTACGGAGCCGTAGGTTACTGCGGAGTAGATCTGTGTCTCCCCGCACAACCGCTCTTCCCATGGGCCTGGCAAGGCGGTGAGTGGTTGGATGGCGCGTTTTGGTCTTGAGTCGTTCGCGCTCGAGATCCTCGATACCGCCGTGACCAGCTGTGTCTCCTGTTGCCGTGCCCTGGGCTCCAGGCGTGTGTGTCGAGTTCCGGTATATTTATCCTGAACCATTGGTATAGACCTGTACATGGCATGTGAACTGCGAATACGTAGTAATACCATGGTTCAGAGGGGGGAGTCCTGCGGGATCTGAGTAGAGTCCCGCCCATCCGGCAAACGGTCGGCTCAACGCAGAGTCGTCGAGCAAGACGAGGGAGCACTCCCGTGGCCAAGTACGTCTACAAGTTCACCGAGGGCAACAAGGATCTGAAGGACCTCCTCGGCGGCAAGGGCGCCAACCTCGCCGAGATGACCAACATCGGTCTCCCCGTTCCCCCCGGCTTCACCATCACCACCGAGGCGTGCCGCCACTACCTCGACAGCGGCACCATGCCCGACGGACTGGACGCGCAGATCGAGGCCGACCTCGTCGAGCTGGAGAAGGCGATGGGCCGTGAACTCGGCCGACCCGACGACCCGCTCCTGGTGAGCGTACGTTCGGGCGCGCGCTTCTCCATGCCCGGCATGATGGAGACGGTCCTCAACATCGGTCTCAACGACGAGTCCGTCGTCGGCCTGGCCATCCAGGGCGGCGACGAGCGCTTCGCCTGGGACTCCTACCGTCGTCTGATCCAGATGTTCGGCAAGACCGTCCAGGACATCGACGGTGAGCTCTTCGAGG